>CALXCD010000009.1 GCA_944386715.1 uncultured Clostridia bacterium | reverse complement strand
TTAGCAGAAATATTACTTGATAAAGAAGTATTAAAAAAATTGAATCTCAAAAGGATTGCCGCCAATGAGATTCAACTTAAACCAAATCTACTAAAGAAAAATTAATTTAAATTAAAATTTACATATACCCAAGTAAAGTTTTAATTTAAAATCACACACAAACACGAGTGGAATTTATTTTAAAAAATTCAAAGCCAGTCGTGTATTAGTCATGCAATTATTTTAAATTTCTCTTTGATTTAATTATATTTTAGCATATTTTTATACTAAAATGCAATTAAAAAAGAGAAAAAATCCTTTATTTAAGGACTTTTCTCTTGGACTAGTAAATTCAGTTAAATGTGGAATTTACTTTTATATTTAACCATTTTGTTTTTTCCTTGTTACTGTTCAGACTAGCGTACTAAAAAAGCCCGCGTCAGCAATTGATTTCAAAAAAATGGGTGGATATCCTTAATAAGGGGAACCAATTTTTTTGAAACAATTGCGATTAAACAGGGCTATTTGAATTTAAAGTCTGAACAGTAACTTTTCCTTTTATTTGTAGTATAATTAAGTTAGTTCTTAAAAGAGGGGGGATTCCTATGAAGAAAGGAAATAATGAATTTAAAGAAAAAATTGTGGCTTTAGCTAAACTTCATAAAGATGAGGTTTCTATCAAAGAAATAAAAAAAGAACCTCTTAGTATGATAGATATTCAAAAAGCAACAGAGGTTGTTGTACCTTATGAAACCAAAGAGGAAAAAGAGAAAAGAATTAAAGCAGAACGTGAAAAGTATTTGGGACCAGATAGAAAAAGAACCTCAGATGGTTCTCCTGGGGAATTTAGAGATTTGTAATTATATGATAAAAATAGAGGGATTTTTATTGAAATCCCTCTATTTCTTAATCATACCATTCTAGTTCCCAATCATCTAAAATAACAGTATCACCTTCACAAACTCCCATTTCTCTTAGTTTGTCTTCGATTCCCATGTTCTTCAAACATTTTTGTAAATAATACATGGATTCATTATCTTCGATATTAATTCTTCCCATTAATCTTTGGACTGCTTTTCCAGAAACAATAAATACTCCATTTTCTTCTTTAATTGTCCAGTTATCTTTTTCATCCTCTAATGTGTATACCATTTTATCTTCTATTTCTATTAACTCTTCTTTTGGTAATGTTTCTAATGTTTCTGTTACATAATCGATTAGTTCTTGAACGCCCTGTCCAGTAGCAGCAGATATTTTAAATAACTCTAATCCTTTTTCTTTTGCTAATTTTTCTACTGCCTTTAATTCTTTGCTTTGTGTTTCATCAATTACATCTATTTTATTGGCTACAATAATTTGTTTACGTTCTGATAATTTTTCACTATATTTTTTTAATTCTTTGTTAATTGCTTCAAAATCTTCTACTGGATTGCGTCCTTCTTGCCCTGAAACATCTAAGAAATGTAATAATAATCGTGTTCTTTCTACATGTCTTAAAAATTGAATTCCTAATCCTACACCTTCACTTGCTCCTTCTATGATTCCAGGGATGTCAGCAATGACAAATCCATCTCCATTTTTCGTTTTTACCACTCCTAAATTAGGAACGATAGTTGTAAAATGATAATTTGCAATTTTCGGTTTGGCTGAAGTGACACTTGCTAAAAAAGTTGATTTTCCTACATTAGGGAATCCTAATAATCCTACATCTGCCAATAGTTTCAATTCTAGTATTAATTCTTTTTCTTCTCCTTTTTCTCCATCTTCTGAAAACCTAGGAGCTTGTCTTGTAGCAGTTGCAAAATGCGAATTTCCTCTTCCTCCTCGTCCGCCTTTTAATACTAATTCTGTTTGATTTGGTTTAGATAAATCTGCTACTACTTTTCCTGTTTTTGCATCTTTTATGACAGTACCAATTGGTACTTTGATATATAAATCTTCTCCATATTTTCCATTGCAATGACTTCCACTTCCATTTTCTCCATTTTTGGCTTTAAATTTTCTGTTATAGCGAAAATCAATTAAGGTGTTTTTATCTTTATCTACTTGGAAATAGATATTGCCTCCATTTCCACCATCTCCACCATCTGGTCCGACCGGCAGCTACATATTTTTCACGGCGAAAAGTGGCTGCTCCATTTCCACCATCTCCTGATTTTATAGTGATTTTTGTATAATCTGTAAACATGATCTTCTCCTTTTACTTTATTCAAAATAATCTAATCTCATTGCTTTTTTTACTTTTTTCATGGTTTCTTTTGCGACTTCTCTTGCCTTTTTGGTTCCTTCTATTAAAATTTTATCTACTTCTTCTGGATGCGCTTCATAATAAGCTCTTTTTTCTCTAATAGGTCTTAATTCTTCTATGATATTTTTAGCAAGTTGTTTTTTACAAGCTACACATCCTCTTTTTCCTGCTTTGCATTCTTCACATACTGTTTTGACATCTTCTTTTGGTGTAAATAGGTTATGATAATAAGCTACCATACATATATCAGGATTTCCTAAATCATCTTTTTTTATTCTATTAGGGTCTGTAACAGCACGCATTACTTTTTTGGTGATTTCTTCTTCTGTATCAGATAGATAAATGGCATTTCCTAAAGATTTTCCCATTTTTTCATTTCCGTCTAATCCTTTGATTCTTTTTGAATTAGATAACACTGCTTTTGGCTCTTTTAATACTTCTCCATAAATACTATTAAATTTACGTACAATTTCTCTACATTGTTCTATTAATGGTAATTGGTCTTCTCCTACTGGGACTAATTCTCCTTCGAAAGTAGTGATATCTGCAGCTTGACTAACAGGATATCCTAAAAATCCATAAGTAACACTTTCTCCAAATAGTTCTTTTTTTTGTGCAATTTCTGTTTTTACGGTTGGATTTCTTTCTAATCTTGCAATGGTTACTAAATTGGAATAGTATACTGTCAATTCTGCTGTTTCTGGTATCATAGATTGCACATATATCGTTGTTTTTTTAGGGTCGATTCCTATGGATAAATAGTCTATTGCAATTTCTCTTACATTTTTTCTAACTTTTTCTGGATTATTAAAATTATCCGTTAGTGCTTGCACATCTGCAATTAAGATAAATGGGTCATATGCTGGATTTTCTTGCATTTCTAATCTTGTTTTTAAAGAGCCAAAATAATGCCCTATGTGCAATCTTCCTGTTGGTCTATCTCCTGTTAATATTCTTTTTTTCTCCATCTTCTTATCATTCCTTTCATAAGACATAAATTAGGTTAAAAAGTATTACAGTTTTTAATCTTTTCTTCTCCTTCTAATTTACTAATTTTGCAATTAAATCATATTCTTTTGTGTCTATGATTTGTGCTTCTGTAAACTGATTGATTAACTCTTGTGCTTTTTCTTTTTCATTTTGAATAAATACCAGTCCATCCATATCTGGAACATCTTGCATGGTTCTTCCAATAAAAAATTTTCCGTCAAAAGATATATTCTCTATTAATACTTTACATTTTTTTCCTAACCATTTTTTTAAGTTTTGTTGTGAATTTTTTTGTTGTATTTGCATGATTTTACGATATCTTGCTTTTTTGGTATTTCCATGTATTTGTTCTGGTAGTCTTGCTGCTGGGGTTCCATCTTCTTTGGAATACATAAAAACTCCTAATTTATCAAATTTTGCGGTTGCTACAAATTCTTCTAATTCTTTAAATTGTTCTTTTGTCTCTCCTGGAAATCCTACAATTAGACTTGTTCTTAATGTTACTTCTGGTATTTGATTTCTTATTTTTTGGATTAATTCTTCTATTTGTTCTTTGCTGGTTCTTCGATTCATTCTTTTTAAAACTGGGTTAGAAATATGTTGTATTGGTATATCAAAATATTTTGCTATTTTAGGTGTTGTCGCTACTGTTTGGATTAATTCATCTGTGATTCCTTCTGGATAAGAATATAGGAAACGTATCCATTCAATTCCTTTTATTTTACTTAATTCTTTTAGTAAACTAGCTAATTTACTTTCTCCATATAAGTCGATTCCATATTTTGTGGTATCTTGTGCAATAATAATTAATTCTTTGATTCCTTGTTTGGCAAGTTTGGTGGCTTCTTCTAAAATATCTTCTTGTTTTCTACTAACAAAATCTCCTCTAATAGAAGGAATAGCACAATAAGTGCATTTATTACTACATCCTTCTCCAATTTTTAAATAGGCATAATTGTTTCCTGTTGTTATGATTCTATTTAAAAATTGTTCCTGTGTTAACATTGGCATGATTTTATTTGCTTTTTTGTTTTTTTCGTGAGTTATATTATCTTCTTGATACCTGTTGGGTTTTATTACTGCTTCTATTTTTTCCCACATCTTATCATATTGTTCTATTTTTAAGAATAAGTCTACTTCTGGTAAAGCTCTTATTAAATCCTCATAATATCTTTGCACTAAGCATCCCATCACTATTAGATATTGGCATTTTTGATGTTTATATTCTGCCATTTCTAAAATTGTATTAATAGCTTCTTCTTTAGCAGATTCTATAAAACCACATGTATTAATCACAATAATTTGGGCATTTTTTGCTTCATTTACAATTTGATAATGATTTTTTTTGAATTCTCCTATTAATGCTTCTGTATCTATTAAATTTTTGCTACATCCTAGTGATACAAATCCTACTTTCATTTTTATTTGCCTATGCTAATCTTATTTATTTGATTAACACTGCTCTCCTTTCTTCATCCTTCTTTATGGCTACAAATATGTTTTCTTGTCATTTCCATTAAATCTAATTTGGTAAATCCTTCTACTTGTGTTTTAGTTCTATCTTTTTTTAATTCTTCTTTTAACAAATTTTCTATTTTTTTCTTATCTTCATTATCTGGCATATCAATATAATCAATGATTATAATTCCACCGATGTCACGCAATCTTATTTGTTTTGCTACTTCTATAGTAGCTTCTTTATTGACAAGATACACGGTTTGTTGTAAATCACTTTTTCCTGTATATTTTCCCGTGTTTACATCAATTGCTGTCAAAGCTTCTGTTTTATCAATAGTGATAAATCCTCCACATTTTAACCAAATCTTTCTATTTTGCATTTTTTCGATTTGTTCATATAAATGATATTGTTCTAATAAATCTTTTTGTGTTTGTAAAATAATTTCTATTTTTTGATATTCTTTGTTTGCTTTTTTTAATACTTCTAGTCTTTCTTTTTCTTTTTTGTCATTGGTAATAATTGTTTTTAATTTTTTATCTGCTAAATCTATCAATATTTTTCCAACGATATCTTCACTTTTATACAACAATTTAGGCTCATTTTGTTCAGGATCAACACTAATTTTTAAAATATTATTCCATTTTTCTTCTATATGATGAATATCTTCTATTACTTCTTGTGTTTTATGTTCAGCCGAAGTTCTAATAATAGCACCATTGCCTTGTGTTAAGTTTTCTTTTACCAAGGAAATCAGCCTTTCTTGTTCTTTTTTATCTTCTATTTTTTGAGATATCGTAATAATATCTGTATTTGGCATTAATACAATATATTTACTTGGTAAATTGATATGTGTAGAGATTCTGGCTCCTTTTTTTTCATTACTATCTTTTTTTACTTGTACTAATATTTTTTGATTTGGTTTTATTAGTTTTTCAATATCTATTTGTGCTTCTGATAAAGCTTGTTTTTTCATTTTTTCATTTAATTTGGTTTCATCTATTTTAGGTAATAAGTCTTTAAAATGAATAAAACTGTTTTTTTCAGAACCAATATCTACGAAAGCAGCTTGCATTCCTTTTACAATGTCTTTTACAATGCCTATATAAATATTGCCTTCTTTTCTTTCTAGTTCATTATCTTCTTCATAATATTCTACTAGGTTTCCATTTTCGATTAATGCAATTTGTTTTTGTGTTTGTTCTTTTTTTATGATTAATTCTAACATCTTTGCCCTTCCTTTTAATTAAATTGATTCATTGCCACATCTATTCCTGATTTTAAAATTTCGCTAATTGCATCTTTCGCTTTTGTAGTGGCTTGGTCTAATATTTCTTGTTCTTCTTTTGGAATAGGTCCTATGACATAGTAAATACTATCAGATTTATCTTTAGGTGTCCCTATTCCAATACGAATTCTTGGAAAATTCTCACTTTTCAAATGATTTACAATGGATTTCATTCCATTATGAGAACCTGCTCCTCCTTTTTTTCTGATTTTTACTTTTCCTATGTCAATATCCATATCGTCATATATTACTAGAATATTTTCTACTGGTATATGATAATAATTTGCTACTTCTTGGATACTTTCCCCACTTAGATTCATATAGGTTTGTGGCTTTAATAAGATGACTTTTTGGTTTTCTATTTCGCCTGTTCCATATAATCCTTTAAATTTTTTTTTCGTTATTTCTATCTGGTATTGTTTGGCTAATTTATTGATTGCATGAAATCCCATATTGTGTCTTGTTTTATCATATTCTTCTTCTGGGTTTCCTAATCCTACAATTAAATACATCTTTTCTCCTCGATTCTTTCCTATGTTTGTTTTATATCTTGTATCTAGACTATTCTATTTTACCTTGTTTTTCGCTTTTTTTCAAGTTTTTCTGTCAAAAATCCTTTTTTATGTTGCTAATTCTCACCGTTTTTTCGTTATTTATTATGGTATTACTCTACTATACAAAAAAAGCACTTGATTAGTGCTTTTTTTTCATCTATACATTATTCTGCTGATTCTTCTGTTGTTCCTTCAGCTTCTGGAGCTTCATAAGCTTCTAAGATAGCTTTTTGGATTTTTTCTCTCGTTTCAGCATTGATTGGATGAGCTATATCTTTGAATTCTCCGTTTGGAGTTTTTCTACTTGGCATAGCTATAAATAATCCATTTTGACTTTCGATAACTTTAATGTCGTGAATTACGAATTCATTATCGAATGTTACAGAAGCAACAGCTTTCATTCTGTTCTCTGAATTTACTTTTCTTAAACGTACATCTGTGATTTGCATTTTGCGTGCACCGCCTTCCTTAAGTTTTAAATATATTTTGTACATATTCTTTTAATCTTATGTACAATTATATTATTCTTCATAAAAAATTTTTTCCCTTCTTTTTTTGAAAAAAATTTAAGTTTTTTTGTAATTTCTTGTAATTTTTGCCTTTTTCTTTTTTATTTCTTAGAATAGATATAACAAAATAGGATTTTTTTCATATACTATACTGATTATTTCTTAATTGAGTTTAGGACTGAATCATAACCTATATTGTTCTTATTTTTAAATTTTTCTAATAAACTATTGAATTTTTAAATGTTACATTATATAATTTATCTGTTATTTAAAAGGAGTGTACGAAATGCCAAATATTGATATCTTAAAGAAATATAAAAACATTCATATGATAGGAATTGGTGGTGTAAGTATGAGTGGAATTGCTGCCATCCTTCATCATTGGGGATTCACCATAACTGGTTCTGATACTTGTTGTTCTGAATCTGTACAAAGTTTATTAGAAAAAGGAATTAAAGTTTCTATCGGTCATGATTTATCTGATATTGCAGCATCTGATGTTGTAGTATATTCTGCTGCTATTAAACAAGATGATCCTGAAATGTTAGAAGCAAAAAGATTACATATTCCAACAATAGAAAGAGCCTATTTTTTAGGAGAATTAACAAGATGTTATCAAGATACGATTTGTATTTCTGGTACACATGGAAAAACAACAACTACTTCTATGGTTTCTCTTTGTTTTTTAGAAGCTTTAGAAGATCCTAGTATTCAAGTGGGAGCTTTTTTAAAACAATTAGGTGGGAATTATAAAGTAGGAAATAGTGAACATTTTATTATAGAAGCTTGTGAATATGTAGAAAGCTTTTTAAAATTTAGTCCAAAGGCAGAAATTATTTTAAATATTGATAATGACCATTTAGATTATTTTAAAACTTTTGAAAATATCAAAAAAGCCTTTATTAAATATGTTAAATTATTACCATCTAATGGATTACTTGTGATAAATGGAGATGATTCTAATTGCTTAGAACTTCCTTCTTATACAGATGCAAAAGTGATTACTTATGGTATTACAAATAAACATACGAACTTTTTTGCAGTTAATATTGTTTTTGATAAAGATGGTTTTGCCGAATTTGATGTTTATCATAATGATAGTTTTTATGAAAGAATAAAATTATCTGTTCCTGGTATGCACAATGTTTTAAATGCATTAGCATGTATTGCTGTTTGTGATGCTTATGGAATTGAAAAAAGACCTATTAAATCTGCTTTATCTAAATTTACTGGTGCACATCGAAGATTTGAATTTAAAGGTAGAATAAATGGAAAAGTTAGTGTCTATGATGATTATGGACATCACCCTACAGAAATTGTTGCTACTGCAAAATCTTTAATGAATAAAAAATATCATAAATCTTGGGTTGTTTTTCAACCTCATACTTATAGTAGAACTAAAAATTTATTAGATGATTTTGCAAAAGCTTTATTAAATTTTGACCATATTATTGTTTTAGATGTATATGCTGCTAGAGAAAAAAATACATATGGTATTTCTTCTAAAGATTTAGTAAATAAAATTATATCTTTAGGGAAAAATGCTTCTTATATTCCTGATTTTGACGAATGTGTTTCTTATATAAAAGAACATGTAGAAGATGATGATATTGTAATGACTTTAGGGGCTGGAACTGTTACAGAAATCGGTTCTATGCTAGTAGAATAATCTGCCAAGGGGGACGTTCCTTTTTGGCAGATTTTGTATGATAACTTATTTAAAAAAGTGAATATATTAATATTTTTGACAAAAACATATCTGGGGTGTAACAATCCGGGTCTTTGTCTACAAATATTAATATATTCACTTTTTATTATTAAAATAAGCTATAAAATCTGCCAAAAAGGAACGTCCCCCTTGGCAGCTACGAAACTTCTTTGGATTGTTTTATCATCATATCTCCAAAAACAGCATAACCTTCTTGTGGGTTATTTACTAATACATGTGTAACAGCACCTACAAATTTTCCATTTTGAATAATTGGTGAACCACTCATTCCTTGAATAATTCCCCCTGTTTTTTCTAATAGCCTTTCATCTGTTACTTTAATTTTCATGCTTTTATTATTATAACTATTTTGTGTATCAATTTTCTCGATTTCAATTTCATATTCTTCTACTTTTTGATTATCTAAACTACATAAAATAGTGGCTTTCCCTGTTTTTATTTCTTTTCTTAAGGCAACTTCCATTTCTCTAGAAGTATCAATATTTAATGCAGATAAATTTTTAACTGTTCCATAAATTCCATATTTTGTATTTTTTGAAATAGTTCCTATATCTTTTTGATTCTCGACTGTTCCTTGTATTTTTCCTGGAACACCATTTTCTCCTTTTATAATATTTAGTATTTTAGTTGTAACAAATTCTCCTGAGGCAATATGAATCAATTCTTCTGTATCGATGTCTGTGATTCCATGTCCTAAAGCCCCAAAAGTTTTTGTAGATGGTTCATAATAGGTTACAGTTCCAACTCCAGCAGCGCTATCTCGTACCCATAAACCTAATTTATATTCATTATCTCCTGTTTTTACGGGTGTAATGCTACATTCTTTTGTTTCTTCTTCATGGATATATTTCAATTTTATTTCTTTTCCCTCTGAACGATTTACAGTTTCAATTAATTCATCTGTTGATGATATGGTATTTTGATTAATACTAATAATACTATCTCCCTCTTCTATTCCTGTATTTTCATATGGCTTGTATCTTTTAGCATCTACCCCTTCAATTTCTGACATTCCTACTACTAATACACCATCTGTGTATAGCTTGACACCAGCAATATTTCCCACTGGTATTACAGTAGTTTTGGGTAAAACGGATACATTGATATCTTTTACAAATATATTTTCAAATAAATTTAATTTTAAAGTTTTTGTTGTTGCATCACTTGTTTTTTCGATATTAGTTGTTACTGCTTCTTCTTCTTTTATTCCTAATCCCATTGCTGAATTCACTTTAACACTCTCTCCTTCGAAAATAACAATTTGATTGGGAATAGCATCTATTGCAATTATATAAATATATATTATGATTAGTATGAAAATAAGAATTGCTCTTTTTATGTTTTTTTTCCACATTGTTTTTTCACCTACTTTATTTACTTAAACTCTTTTTTATTTAGTATTCACCATTTTTTTATTTTCATACTTTTTATTTTTCATTTTCATACAAATTGCCAAGAGGGATCTTCCTTTTGCATTCTTTATATCCTACTTTATTCAGAAAAAGTTAATATATTAATATTAGCAGACAAAGACCCGGATTGTTAAACCCCAGCTATGTTTTTGTCAAAAATATTAATATATTAACTTTTAAATAAGTCTAAATATAAAATCTGCCAAAAAGGAACGTCCCTCTTGGCAGCTATTGGCAACTAACTACATATATGTTTGTTTTAATTCATCCGCATTTCTTTCTAATTTATACATTCCATATCGTTCTCTTCCTAAAGCTGTGTAGTATAATTTGGCAAGTTGTTCTAATCCTGGTTGTTCTAAGTATTGATATATATTGTCTCCTAATCTTTCGTCTTTATTTGTTTCATTTACAATACTTGTGTAACTTCCTAGTTGTGGTTTAGGATAATAATACATCCACTGTGTTGTGCCTGCATCTTGATTTACATTTGGTATAGATTTTCGTTGAAAATCCACATTAAATACCCCAATATAATTATTTAAGTCTTGTGTATTTAAAGTCTTATCTCCTACTTTATAATATGAACCTGGATTTCCTAATGCATCATTTCTTTCGGCAATATAAATAGAATCTTCTGTTACTACTTCTTCATTTACATTATTCGGAATGATAGCATAACCATTATATACTTTTCCACCTATACTTAATCCCTGTAAAAAACTTATCATACATACGTTATTTAAAATACTGTCCCATTCTTCTTCTTTTAATCGAGGCATCTGAAAGTTTGTTGTTATGTTTGTATATCTATTGTAATTAGCAATTGCAATAGATAGATTTCTTTCAATAGAACGTCTTATAATTGCTAATCTATGTTGATTAAATCTTGATGTTGGTTCTTCAATAGATGTTACATTATTCTCTTGATATGTAAATATATTTTGATTCGAAAATTGATAAATTGCATCTCCATTTTCATCTACTAAATTATTTAATTTATTTCCGTTTTCGTCTACTGCATCACTTTCTTTCAATTCTAAAATTCCATTGTTTGTTAACCATTGTCTAAATTCATATGCTTCTTTATAGTATCTTTTAGCAGCATCATTAGATCCTCCCTGTAGGGTATCTTGCTTCGATTTTTCTCCATTTAATAATGAAAACCAACTTCCATCTGTGTCTTGATAATATTTTACTCCATTTATTTTAATATAGGGATATTTAGTTTGCCCTACGTATTCTTCTAGAGGGGATTCTTCTTCAATGTTAATTCCTCTGTATTTTACAGTATTTCCATTATCAGATACTTCTACATTGTCTATTAAGTATCCAGCTTTACTAATTCCAATTCCATTTCTTGTTCCTTGAATCGAAATATAGTTATCTAATGAATAGTTAATGACAACATCTAGGTTCGCATTTTTATATCTGCAACTATAATATATATATGGTTTTAGTCCATATCGTTTTTCTCCATCTTGATATTCAGAGCCAGAACTAACTTCTGTGTCATTTAATATGTTCGTATATGGTGAATAAATATAATATCCATCATATAAAGTATATACTAATGCTGGAACATAATTTTTTAACACATCACTATTATATCCTGCCATATTAAAGTTAGATGCTATGGTGGTAAAAAATGTATTGACAGAAGCTTCTATATCCCTCATTTTGGAATTTACTAAATCTGACGTACTACTATTTACTGTATTTAATTGAAAAGCTTTTATAGCATCATATGTAGCATCATTTAGTTTGGAATCATATAATATTTGCAAATCTAATGTTTCTATCTGACTTTTTACATATGAATCTAGTATTAATGAAATTGGTAATATGATTATAATAAATATTACAGCCAAATATTGTATTTTCATTTTCTCTATTTCCTTTGTAATTTATTTTTTATTTATTGTCAATTTACTTTAAAAGCTTGTAATACATCATTATTACAAGCTTCCCCTTATTATTTTTATTTTGCGCCATTAGCGGTAATTAATCCTCCATGTTGTGCAGAAACTGTATATGTATCATTGCCAGTTACTGTATAAAAGAAATTCTTAAATTGTTGCGATAATGTCGTGTTTGTATTCTTGACACTGGCAGAAAAATAATCTCCTTCTTTAAAAGAAATGGATTTTTTATCACCATCTTCTGTGTACAATTCATCTAATAATTGAGAAGTATATTTAGAATAATATACATTTTCACCAATTTTATCAGCTTGTACTTGGGTTGTTTTCTTTCCAGGATTTTCATCTAAAATTTTTGCTTCCATCTCAATATCATATGTATTTCCTGTTGAATTTATTACTTGTACAAATCTGTCATAATTATCAGCAGTTAATTTTCCTGTTGTCCTTACTGTATCTACAAATTCGGTTGTAGCTGTTTCTACAGATAATTGTGACATTTCATCTGTTCTATCTGACATTGTCATAACTGGAAAAACAAACATCAGGATGGCAGCTAATACAATGGCAACAATTGTAACTAAGGTATCTCCCATAATTTCCTCCTTATTTGTTACTTATTTTCCTAATTATATCGGGTATAAGTATATACTCTTTTTACTGTTTTATTAGAATCTGGAGCTTGACTATCTGTATCTATTCCGTCTACAATTTCATCTTCTTGATAATATTCTCCAATATATTCTATATAGCTATTATTTTTTATTTTATCATATAATCCTACAGAATTCAAGGTTATCTTGGAATTTTTTGCAAATGTCTCTTTTATCTGTACAAATGATTTTCCATATTCACTAGCATTAATTTTATCACCATATAGAAGTGCCATGACAAAGTCTTCTCTTTCTCTATCATTTCCAAAAACAACAATATCACTTCTTTTTAAATCAATGTAATTAATATCTTGCGACGTTCCATCTGCCATTGTTTTGGTATATAGTACCATTGGTTGTGTTCTTGCATTGTCTTCATAAAAATAAATCTTATAATTTTCTTTAAAAGAACGATAAATAACAGGAATGATGGATTCTGGTCCTACTATCCTTTCTGTTGTATCGCTTTCATCTACATAAGTATAAGTATATTCTCTATCACTATATTCTAAAATTGCATCTGCTGTTATTCTTGCTTGTGTAAAAGATGATATACTGGTTCCCAATGCAACAATGAATATAAGAACGGCTACCGCCATTTTTAAAGCATCTGCTACATTATCTTCCATCGTATATCATCCCTTTCTTTGTTTTATAAACTTATTTAAGTTGTACTATTACTAGAACTTGCACTAACAGTAATTTTATCAATTAACGCTGTTGTGGAATTTCGTTCCATTTTTACCTCATAGGTAGCTCCTGTTTTTATCGCACTTTCAGTTACTCCTGTAATGGTTATTTCTTTTTCTGTTGCTCCTTCTGCCTTAGCTGAAGCATTGTTAGAATCTACAAGATTAAATAATTGTTTTAATTGAGACCCTCTAATGGTTCCTTCATAAGCCAAAAACTTATTGTTAAATGCCAATACTTCTTGTTCATCTAAATTAATAGATCCTAGTGTATCTTGTGCTTGTGTAAAAACAAAAATACCTAATGAAATTAATAAAATTGAAAGTAAAATTGCTCCTGCTATAATTAGTGCTTTTGATGCGTTTTCCATAAAAAATTCCTCCTTAGTTTTTTATATTTTTTATTTTTTCTACTAAACTTTGTTTAGTAACTTTAATAACTATTTTAACCTTTAACTTGTTATTTGTTCAAATAACATATATTTCACTTTATGTGTAGAATCATGATACTCTATTCCGTGTGCATTTAAATTTAATTTGATTATAATATTGAATAAATGTACTTATTCCACCATTATAGATTTCTTCCATTGCATGTATTGTATTATCATCTGTAAATTTAATATCTATTCTGATAGAGTTTGTTGTATTTTCAATATATTTTCCTTTTTGCGTTTTTGCTACTTCATTTTTATTATTATCATCTACTGCTTTATTAATTAAAGTTGCTAAGTCAGATCCATATATTTCCTGTTGATAGTAGCTTTCATATTGTACATTCTGTCTTTGTGCCATTTCATAATTTGCTTTATTTGCCATATATAAATAAGAAATAGTCGCTATGATACTGGCTGAAATTGCTAGTATTAAAAGTATTACTTTTTTCATCTTTTATCCTTTTCATTATATTATTTTTTTCTTTTTTTGACAAGTATTTTTAAAAAAATTCCGATGTTATTTTCTTGTAAAATTAACGTCTTTTACCAAACCAGTAATAGGACTTATGGTGACTTCACATTGATAGGTTGGTAGGGTTCCTCCATTTTGTTCATTTACCTCACTTTTTAATAATTGATTTAATTTATTTTCTGACAATTTTTCTAGGTTATTGATATATGTTCCTTTATCTACATTAACTGTAATATAATAGTTTCCTTCTTCCGATGTTGTTAATTCATAATATTGATTATTATTCTTTGCTAAATTGGCAAGGGTAATAATATCATAAAAAGTATTGTCATTTTTTATTTCATAAGAAGTAAATTGTGCATTAAATTCATTTATTTGATTTAGTCTAGTTTCTTCATGTAACCTACTCGAAGTAGAAGCAAAATCAAAAAATAGATATACAGCTAATGATAATATTAATACTCCTATCAATACTCCAGCTGCCATAATTAACGCTTTTGAAGCATTTTCCATTCTTTTAACTCCTATTTTTATTTAATTTTTCCATTAAACTGAAATTCTAAATATGTAATTCTTCCTGTATCAGGATCATATGTGCTATTAATACAATCAAAATTAGCTCTTTTAAATTGAACATATTCATAATATGAATATACCCTTTCTCTATACTTTGAGCCTTCTTCCAAATCAGAAGCTTTTATATTACTAAATCCTGTAATATTTTCAAAAGCTCTCACTGCCTTCTCTTTTTCGTCATCACTTGCATTGTTTTCTAAAAAGATTTTAGTAATTCCTGTTGTTAAATTGTTTAAAACACTTTCTGGTAAGTCATCTTGTTTTCCACTATCACCATTTACAATTTTTTTGATTTGATTATTAATGTAATCCTCAAATGTATTATTCGTTTTATCTATAATATAATCATTTTTGTTGTTTTCAAAGAAACGTACTATTCCATCCATAGTAAGAGCTTTTTGGTCTTTCCCATCTGGAGATTTTAGGGAAAATTTAATAGACATTGGTTGATATCCTATTTCTATTGCTCCATCTTCTCCTTCTAATGTTTTTCTTGTGTTATAATCAATAATTCTATTTAATAAAGAATATAATTCGTTTCCCCTTACATCTTCTCTAATATAAGTTGTAAATTGATTATTAAATTCTACAACTTGTGCTTGTCTTGTATTTTGTATATCCGCATTTTGATAACTAGATAGATTATTAAATAATAGGATTAAAGCCCCTAGGACTAATAAACCTATTAAAATGCTACCTGCCATAACTAATGCCTTTGAAGCATTTTCCATGAGGCTTCCTCCTTTTTTAGAATTTTTGTGCTGTCATTGCACTAAAGGTATCTGACATACTTGTTAATCCAATAAATACTAATGGAATAATTAAATATCCAACAAATAGACATACCATTGGTGCAAATCCAATCGCTTTTCCAATCATCCCTTTTCTTTTAATCAATCTTTCATTAGATTCTTTTCTTTTTTCTTGATAATAGTCTCTTTCAGAATCCAATTCGTCAAAAGCATCTGCAATTGGTATTTTTTCTACTGCTGCTTGCATACTTTCTATGATACGAATTAATTGTGGATAAGAAACTTCATTTTTCATTTCTTCTAATGCTTCCCATGCTCCTGCTTCATAGTTATTTAAACATTTCGTAATAGGTGCTTTGAAAATATTAGCATATCTTTCTAACCATTCTAGAATAATTTCTACATTAACTCTTTCAATTCTCATTAGCATTAAAATGATTGTCTGGAATTGCATTACTTCGTCTTCCATTTCAATTTGCCTCATTTTAACTTGGAACATCAAAATCCAAACTGGTGCCATATAACCTACAATTCCAAATACAAATGCTAATAATACTTCAAACCATTGAAGATATTCACTATTGACAACTTGTATTTTTTCAAAAATTCTTTTTGTTGCATTCTCTATTTCTTCATCTGTAGATTCAGCATAAAAACTTGACCTTCTTACTTCCCTTTCTACTTCTTCTTGTTTTGTATTTACTTTTCCTCTAAATCTATCTATAAATTTGTTGTCTTGTTCTGTCAGTTCCATTGCTTTTTTCTCATCACTTGCAGACATTCCGTCCGGAGAAGATTATAGTCGGTGGTCGGTTCTGTATAAATATAATCTACCGCTATTTTATGTAAGTAAGTAAATATAATTAGTGATACTATACAGGTTGTGATACATAAAACAATTCTATTTACATACAGCCATTCCATTTTTAAGTGAGATGCTGCATCTTTTAATAAGTTTTGTATTTTTCTATATTCTTTACTTCCTTCTTTTGGAATAAATAAATCAATTATTTTTTTCATCTTTTTGTAAACTCTTTGTTGCCATGGGTTTTCTGTGTTTCTTGTATTCATTGTAACAGAACCATTATCTTTTAATTTTCTAACTAAAATGTAGCTTACAAAAGTCAAGATTAATATTAAAATTTGTACAATAGTTCCTGGTTTTCCAGCATACCAGCTTTCTACAAAGCTAAAGTTTGAAATTGCCCAGCTTTTTAATGGTTCTAATAATAAAACTGGTGCTATCGCAATAAATGATAAACTTTGAAATACATAATTTAATTTATCTCTTTTTAAAATTTCTAATTGCATCTCTTGTGTAATATTATTTACATTTTTTAAATATAAAGATGCTCCATCTACTTTTCTATCTCCAAATTCTTTAGTTAAATAAGATACTCCTGCAAATTCTTTTAAGAATGTGTTAGGTGCCACATCATAATATTTTTCTAGTTCCATTTCTGGATCATCTGATATTAAAATTTCATAAATTTTTTCACCTTGGCTTGACACTTCCATTTCATCATCTTGTGAAACTTGGTAAATCGCTTCTTCTACCATATTAAATTCATGATAGGCATGTCTAATTTCTGAAAAGAAGTCAATTTGTTCTTTTAATAATTTGTCATCTTTTTTGTCTACAGAACCATCTATTAGAGTATCTACCATAAAAAGTTCAAACATCAATAATATAAACATGACTAAAAAGTTAGATTTTGTAATTACAATTGTAATAATTATAACAGGAACAACTATCGCTAACGTTTTTGTTAGTATTTTTGCTGCATCTTTTCTTGTTTTATATTCATCATCTATATTAATAATCTCTAATCTTCTTCTTACTTTTAAGATATATCTTTTGATAAAAGGGATTTTCACATAAGTAAGATATAATTTTTGAAATAATACTTCTGTTGAAAAAGAACTTGCTTTTGTTCCTTGTTGTAGTTTTTGTATTTTCTTATATTCTGATTTTTGCATTTTTTTGGCAAGAAAGAAATACAAAACAATAATGATTACTAAAAATCCAGCTGCTCCTCCCATCAAGTATAAAATGAAATCATTAGACACTCTATATAGCACCTCCTTTTCTATCCATTAAACTTCTTCTTTTTTACGTCTTCCTCTTCTTTTTGGTGTTTCATCTATATTTGCTGATACTGGAATAGTTTGTTTTTTACCAGCCCAATGTTTTTCCACAAATTTATCAAATGCTTCTACATCTGTTTCATCCATATTATTTCTCATTTCTTTGATATTTTCTTCTGAGATTGGATTTGTTATGACATATTCTCCATCTATATATTCTAAGATATTTCTATATGTATATAATTGTTTATCTGTTGATTTTTCAAAAAATCTTGTTGCATTATCAAAAAACTTATCAAATTTTCCTTCTAATGTCTTCTCATTTCTATGGTCAAATGTATATTCGTTTTTACTTTCAAGCGGTATACATTCTGTTATTCTCTCTATATATCTTTTTCCTCTAAAGTCCTTTACTTGATGGATATCAAAGTTTAATACTTGTACAACCTGCTCTTCCGCTGTTTTTTCATCTGTGAACACTCCAGTTCTAAGCATAGAGTTTCTTAATGCAGTTACTAAGTTTGGAAATGTTTTTGCATGGTGTGTAAATAGTGTAAATTTAGATGCTACCTGTGCAGCTTGTATCATCCAAGATGCTACAGGGTCTGTTGCGACCTCACCTATGATATTAACAGAACCATCTGTTTTCTTTTGAACATCTAATCCTTCTTGTCCTGAAATAGTATCTGTTTCACGGAATGACAGAATATTTCTTGTTGGATAAATTTTTCTTAAGTGAAGCTCGAATGCAGTTTCTTGAACACGGATATTCATTGTTTCATATATATTTTCAATCATACCCATAAGCAAAGTTGTCTTACCAGACCCTTGCTCTCCAGTGATGGCTGTGATTCTCGCTCCTTTTACTAAATATTTCAATAATTCTATTGCATCTTCTTTTCCAGGGTCTCTTACTAATTGTTCCAAAGTTGCCCTCTTAACATCAAATTTTCTTACGAAAAATGCCCATGTTTCTGAGAAACTTGGTCTTACAACAACGACACGAGAACCGTCTTTCATTTCATTAATTTTATAACCATTTGTATCTGATAATTGCCCTGGGTTATTATATTTATAAATGTTTTGACATACTCTTTTTAATTCAGCTTCTGTTCCAAATGAAAGGAATGCTAAACGTATAGATTTACCTTGGAAAAATATCCAAATACTGTCACATGCTCTTGGTACTTTATGTTCTGCAACTTGATTTAGATAATCACCATCTGTTTGTGCGACCTGACTTAAGAAACTTTCAGGTAGTCCTGATACTCCTCCAGAAACGCCATCTATATTCATATCTCTTACTTCATCAATACTACTATATCCTTTGTAATGTTGATAAATTCTTTGTACTACAATAGATAACTTATCTGAAAAAGATAATACCATTTTTTCTTGTTCATAAATATCGTCAATTTCTTGTTCTGTTATTACATAAGAAGGTTTTGTTTCCCCTTCTACATATTTTAAGACTGCTAAATTATATTTTTTTATTAATTCTGTTAAAGCTTCATAACCAAATTCTTTTTTAAATACATAGATAAGGATATCAAATTTATCTTGTGCTGTTAAAAGAGATGGTACATCAAACGCAATTGCTTTAGATATGTTTGTTTCATCTACACCATATTCTTGCGCCAATAAGTCATAAATCAATTCTTTTACATATTTTTTATCATTTACATCTCCATAAGTACAACCTTTTAATGCCTTTTTTAATTCGTATTTTTTGTTCTTTCTTCTTTTTAATTCTTCCTCAGAAAGACCAATATCATATAGATTTACTTTTGTTATTTCATCTAATCTTTTTTTGATGAATTGCTCCATTTTTTCTATGGTGTATGTTTTATCATCCACACTGACAGTTTTTTCTACACTTTCGGTTTTTCTTTTTTTGATAAAATAATATACTGCAAAAATAGCTATTCCTATTACAATTGCTGTTAATATTATATTGGCTATAGACATTTTCGGGTCTCCTTTCTTTTATACTTTCACTTGTAAATCTTGTAGTCTATACATAATATTTTCTGTTGCTCTTTTTACCTCTTCGATAAAAAATGCATTTCTATCTTCCGGATCTATTGATTTTTTGAATCTTAAGAATAAATCTGGGATTCCTGCTTCTTCTGCAGCTTCAAAGAATAATGTATTGTAGGGGATAGTTTGTATTTTATTTTTTTCACCTAAATATCTAGTGATATTTTTGGCATTATATTTAGAAAATTTGTCATATCTGCCTATCATTAAAATAGTTTTTTTTGTTTGTAACATTGGTATTTGCTGTTTTAATTCACTATATTTTTCAATATCACGCAATCTTTGTCCTATATTTACTACTACAATATCAGATTGATGCATAATATTTTTTCGAATTTCTTCTTCTATATTGTTATCTAAATCTATCAAAACAATATCATAATATCGATTTGCCATTGTAATGATATCAGGATAGACACTTTGTATATTCATATTTTCTGTTGTATTTTCCTCTTTTAAATCAGACTCGCTTCCTAATAAAATTTCTAACCTATCTTTAAAAACAACTTTTGTATAATTGGTAATTATGTCTGGTGAAATTTTATTACTTCTAATAACTCTAACCAGCCCCTCTACTCCATTTTCTATTTCTAGGTTAGCATTTGGTCCAAATATTCCTAAATTCTTTTTTTTCTTTTTTTCTTCCCAAAAACATCTTCTAAAATTGTCTTCTCTACTAGTAGTAGATACTACTAATATTTTATAGTTATGTTCAATCGCCATATAGGTTGCAATTGCTGCAATAGACATAGTTTGTCCTGTTTGTTGTTTACTGCTATTCCAAAATGTTACAATTGACATCTTTACACTCCTCTTTCTATTATTTTCACAGCTTTTCTAATCTGTCCTTCGCTAACATCTTTTAATATATCTTGTACAATATAAATTATACTATCTTTATATTGTATGCTCAATTTTTTTAGCTTTATTTTTGAAACTCTTTGATTTTCCGCCAGTACTGTCCAATCTCCATTTTCTATTGGAAAATAAATTCGATATTCGTTCCAAATTATTTTGTAGCCCATGGAAAGTAAGTTTAAATAATCGTCTTCTTCTTTTATCATATCCTTTGAGAATAAAATTTTAGTCAAACTTATTGGACTTGGAATTGTACTTAAAATTTCTATTCCTTTCTTTAGAGAATACAAATCAAATGCTGTCACAAAATAGTTTTTTTCTGCTTCCGCTAAATGGAACCCTTCTATTTTTTCAGCTGTATCGGCATCTACCAAAACAATATCATAGGGTAACTCTTCATTTTCTAATCCCAAATACTCTTTTATGGCTTCCATATTCTTAAACCCCACTGCCACATCAATATCCTCAAAATCTGTCACGTAAGTCAAAGTAGGATTTATAGCCGGCACAATATATTTTGCTTTTTGCATGATGGTAGAATCTACCATCAACACTCTTTGGTTCATTGTTGTTAAAATTTTAGCAATATTTAAAATCATGTCTGTTTTATCATAGGCTCCTATAAACCCTACTTTTTTCATAACTTTCTCCCTTCTTATTCTACAACTCCTGCTAAGGAATCTAAGTATTGTTTTCTTGTTGTTTTTGAATTTGTAATGCTTTCTTCTACTTTTGTTTCTACATTTGTTTGTCCCTGTTCTCCCGCATTTTCAAGTTCTCTATTGATAACATCTGTTCTTTGTGTTACTTGTGTGTCATTATATCTTGTATATAATGCATTTTTTGCTTCTTCTACAATATTTGGATTTCCTTGAACTAATTGTAATACCTCTCGTTTTATTGGATATGTTGGTATAGCCGCTTCTTGCATTCCTGGTTCTGAATATTTATTGATATATAATTTAGAACCAATTAATTGATATGCCTCATAAATAGCATTACTCATTGCTAGAATTTCTTCTTCTGATAAATCCATCCATACTGTATCTGTTGAATCAACACCTGCTATATTTGGTATTTCTATTTTCTTTTTAGATACTACTATATAATCTATTCCTGAAGGCAAGGTTAATCTTACATCCACATAATCTCCCGTTTCTAAATCGGCTGGTAACAAAATCATATTATATTCTTGCTTTCTAACATCATCTCCTACATTATCATCTTCTGTATATACCATTTCTTTTGATAATACTGTTCCTGATGTCAGATTAATTTTTGCCATATTTTTATCGCCTAGGTCACTAGGTGTTAAGTAATCTGTTGGTGCATTTGATTTTATTACTTGTGTTGTTGTTAAATCTGATTGTTGAAATTCTTGTCCAGAATCCACATCTTTATTTAACACATAAACTGTTACTAATGATGCTTTTTCTTGTTGTTCTTCTTGTTTTATTTTTACTAATTGAAATCCTAATAAACCTATGATAATCCCTGTTATTAATAACATGATTAACATTCCTAATAAAAATGAATTTCTTGCTTTTCTTTGCATTGGATTTGTTGCCATTACAAATTCCTCCCTTTATTATTTTTTTCTTTGTTTTTTTACAAAATAACCATCTCTTATATTGTAACGCAAGCACGTTTTAAAATCAATACTATCTTCTTTCTGTTATAAAAAGTTAATATTTTTGTAATATTTTTGTAATATTTTGTAATAAAATAAATTATCCTACCAATTTTAGAATGTTATCTATCAAGCTTAACAAAATTTTCTAGTGCTTTTGCAACTCCATCTTCATTATTTCCTTCTGTGACATAATCTGCAACCTCTATTATTGCTGGACAGCTTTGCTTCATTGCTATTCCCATTCCTGCTTTTTGAATCATCTTTTTGTCATTCATATTATCTCCGATTGCTATTGTTTCTTCGTTTTTTATATTTAATTTTTTTTGTAAAAATTGTAATGCATTGTATTTATCTACTTCTTGTAAAGAAATTTCTGTGTAATAATACTCTATTGGTACATCTTCTGTTCCTTGCTTAATTATTTTTCGTGACATGTGTGATACCTCTAAAATATCAATCCCTTTAATTTGTTTCATTTTTCGAATAATTGCATTAAAAACATTACTGTTTGTATCGCAAATTGTTATTTTTAAAAATTTTTCTTCTTGCATCTGCTTTACGTAAGTATACATATCATCCACTATGTTAATATGTGTTTTTTTACTTTCCTCTTTTTTTAGATTTTCTTTATGATAATATAGAACATTGTATTTTAATGATGTGGCTAAGATTGTTTTGTCTGTATAAACATTGTAGGATATACTATTTTGTTCACATAGTTTGATAATTTCTAATACCTTTTCTTTAGACATATATTTTTCATAAATGACTTTTTGCTTTTTTATGTCATAGATAAGTGCTCCATTTCCAGCAATAAAATAATGTTCTGCTCCTATTTCTTTTGCGATGGCTTCAATAGAATCATTGGGTCTTCCAGAAGCTAGTACTATTTCTATTCCTTTATCTATACATTTTTTTATCGTTTGTTTTGTTCTATCTGTTACTACACCATAACTATTTAGTAAAGTTCCATCTAAATCTATTGCAATTAATTGATACATTTTCTTCACTCCTTCTTAATTCTTTTTATTATATAAATATGTATTCTAAAAAGTCAAGTAGCAATATGCCAATAAAAACGTTCTTTTTTGGCATTAATGATACCCTACTTTATTTAAAACTGTAAGTTTACCAAAAAAGAGCATCTACACTATTGGCACATAAAAAGGCAGGAAATCAAATCCTGCCTTTATGTATTTTATTTCTAAAATAAATAAAAACAAAATTTAACTTCCTGCAAAATTATTTAGAAAAAACTATTTCATTTGGCTTTCTACTTGTTGGATCATTTTTCTTACCATGTTTCCACCTATTCTACCAGCGTCTCTAGCAGAGATGTCTCCATTATATCCATCTTTTAAAGTAACACCAACTTCACTAGCTACTTCATATTTGAATTTATCTAAAGCTGACATAGCTTCTGGAACTAATTTTTTATTACTGTTGTTTGCCATTGTTTTTTCACCTCCTGTATATATACATTTTAAGAAAAAACTTTTGTGTTGCTTTTTCTAATACTATCATTTGCAAAAACATACAAAAATAAACAGGAAATTTTTAGAAAAAAATTTTTTAATTAATGATAAAAATTTGCAAAAAAAAATTCTCATATAAAAATACTTTATATAAGAATTTCCATTTTTTTATTTTTTATGCATCATTTGAAGTTCCTGTTCCTTCATAAGGAATAAATTTGTTCACTACGCTTTCTGGTTTTACTTCTTCTGCTCTAAATGTCATAAATGATGTATTTATTTTGTTTTCTACTAATTGTTCTACTTCTTCTTGACTTGCATGTTCTGCTAAAACTAATTCACTAACTAAAATTTGTTTTGCATTGTTTAGCATTTTCTTTTCTCCTGTTGATAATCCTTTTTCTTTTTGTTTAAAACTTAAGTTTCTAACCACATCTGCAATTTCACAAATATCTCCGCTTTTCATTTTGTCCATATTATCTCTATATCTTTTATTCCAATTTTTATCCATTTCTGTTTCATCTTTTTCTAAAATGCCAAATACTTTATCTGCTGATTCTTTATTTATAATATTTCTTACTCCTACTTCTTCTGCCTTCGCTGTTGGTATCATTACCTTCACCTCTCCTGGCATCTTTAGTATGTAATAAGATTGTTTTTGCCCTAAAATATCTTTTTCCTCTATGGAATCTATGGTTCCTGCGCCATGCATTGGGTAAACGATTTTGTCTCCTACATTGAACATGTAAGTCACTCCTTTCAGTATTTTTATTTTCTTTATTTGGCGAAAAAAATATAATAAAGTTATGTCTAGTATATAACTTTATTGGATTTTTTAACCATTTCTATTATACTACAAAAAATGGTAAAAGTCAAAGCCTTTACCATTGATTTTTATGTATATTTTCTCTGAAACGCCTTAAATTCTAAGCATAAAAAATTTTTAATTTATTTCTCTATTTTATTTATCTGGTAGAACCAAATCCACCCATTCTTTCTCCTTCTGCTTTGTCATCATCTGTGATATAGAATTTTTGGAAGATAGCTTGTCCTATTGCTTCTCCTTTTTTTATCTCGACGTCTTCTTCTTTAATATTATAAAATGCAAACATAAAATGTCCATCATTATCTGGATTTCCATAGTAATCTTTATCTATTACTCCCACACTATTTGCCATGATTAATCCTTTTTTCTTTGGATTAGAACTTCTGTTATATAGTAATAACATTTCATCTTCTGGCATATAAGCTTTTAATCCTGTTTTTACTAAAGTTGGATTCATTCCTTTTTTAAAACTTGGTATTGTTACATCTTCTGCTGCTTCAATATCATATCCTGCTGAATATTTTGTTTTTCTAACTGGTAAATTTATATTGCAATTCTCAAATCCTTTTGCAATTTCAAATCCTCTTATTTTTTCCATTTCTTTTCCTCCTACTCCTATTTCTTTTTGTATTTTTTCATAAAGTGATAAAAATGTCAAGAAAGAATACAAAAAACTGTACTTGATTTAGTACAGTTTATATTCTATATTACTATATCGCCTTTTTATTTTTAAGTTCTAGATTCCACAATTAATTTAATTCCTGTTCTGTCTTCTCCTTCCACTTCTACTTCTGCAAAAGCTGGTATGCAAACAAGGTCTACTCCTGATGGTGCTACAAATCCTCTTGCTATTGCTACCGCTTTTACTGCTTGATTTAATGCTCCTGCTCCAATCGCTTGCATTTCTGCTTTGTTTGATTCCTTTACTAATCCAGCAATTGCTCCTGCGACTGAATTAGGGTTTGATTTTGATGAAATTTTTAAAACTTCCATTTTCTTTTGCCTCCTATAATTTTATTTTTTTGTTGCAACTTTTACAATTGTTATTGTAATGCATTTGGAAATTTTTGTAAATAGTTTTCTGGAAATTTTTTACTTTTTTCATCGCAATATTTTTACTTGTTCGACATTTTTTTAGTCTTTATAAATTCTTTTTACTTGTTTTACTTTATTGGTATCATCATCTATGTCAAATATCACACCATTTAACATGGTTTCTCCTGTTGCAATTCGATATCTTTCTGGCAAAGTTGTTTCAAATCTTTTAAAAGAAACTTCAATATCCATTCCTATGACAGAATTTTTTGGACCAGTCATTCCTAAATCTGTTATATAGGCTGTTCCTTTTGGTAATATTTTTTCGTCAGCAGTTTGTACATGTGTATGAGTTCCAAATACCGCTGTTGCTTTTCCATCTAAAAAATATCCCATTGCAATTTTTTCTGCAGTTGCCTCTGCATGAAAATCTACTAGGATGATATCTACCTGTTTTTGCAATTTTTCTACCAGTTCTTTTGCGATGATAAATGGATTTTCAGATAGTACATTGATATCTACTCTTCCAATTAAATTAATCACCGCTATTTTTTTATTTTGACAGCTATAAATACCATAACCTTTTCCTACTACTCCTTTTGGATAGTTAGCTGGTCTTATTAATTTAGGATGGTCAATAAATTTGAAAATGTCTTTTTTGGCCCATGTGTGATTTCCCATAGTTATAACATCGACTTTCTGGGATAAAATGTCATCCAAATTTTTTTGTGTGATTCCCATTCCTTCTGCTGCATTTTCTCCATTGACAATCGTAAAATCTATATTTTCTTCTTTGCGGATTTTATCTAATTGTTTTCTTAATTCTTTTATACCCGCATTTCCTATTAAATCTCCTACTGCTAAAATTTTCAATTTGTTTCCTTCTTTCTTTTTTTTGCTATCATACTATATTTTTTTTATTTTCGCAAGTTTCTTTTAAAAGTATTTTAATAGGTGGTTACTAGTTATTGGTATTTATTTTTTAATACTGCGTAAGCGAACAAACGAGCCTTTGGCAAGTGCGATTTGGAGCAACCTACAATAATTTCATTTCGTGGGTTGCGACACACAAAGTATAAAAAAATAATTAGATGATACTTTCTATTACTTGCTTATTAATAAAAAAGAGGTCCCTATTGGAACCCCTATGTATTTTATTTAGCGTAATCTACAACTCTTGTTTCTCTAATGACATTTACTTTTATTTGACCTGGATAATCCATTTCTTTTTCTATTTTTTGAGAAATATTTCTAGCAAGTATTGTCATTGCATCTTCTGAAACTTTTTCTGGTTTTACGATAATTCTTATTTCACGACCAGCTTGAATTGCAAAAGATTTTTCCACTCCTTCAAAAGAATCTGCAATTTCTTCTAAGTTTTGTAATCTTTTAATATAAGCTTCTAACGTTTCACGTCTAGCTCCTGGTCTTGATGCTGAAATAGCATCTGCTGCTTGTACTAACACAGCTTCTAGAGTTTGTGGTTCTACATCACCATGATGTGCTTCTACTGCGTTAATAACTAATGGATTTTCTTTATATTTCTTTAAAACATCTACTCCAATCTCAACATGTGTTCCTTCCATATCATGGTCTAATGCTTTTCCAATATCATGTAAAAGTCCTGCTCTTCTTGCTCTTTTGGCATCTAATCCTAATTCTTCTGCCATAATTCTAGCTAAATTAGAAACTTCGATAGAATGATTTAAGACATTTTGTCCATAACTGGTTCTATATTTTAGTTTTCCAATTAGTCTTACTAAATCTGGATGTAATCCAATTACTCCTGTTTCTAGAACTGCTCTTTCTCCCTCTTCTTTAATAGTTGCATCAATTTCTTCTTTGGCTTTTTCTACCATTTCTTCAATTTTAGATGGATGAATTCTTCCATCATCAATTAATTTTTCTAAAGCAATTTTAGCAACTTCTCTTCTTAGTGGGTCAAATCCTGATAGAACAACAGCTTCTGGTGTGTCATCTATAATCAAATCTACTCCTGTTAAGGTTTCTAGAGCTTTTATGTTTCTACCTTCTCTACCAATAATTCTTCCCTTCATATCATCATTTGGAAGAGAAACAATGGATACGGTAGTTTCTTGTGAATGGTCAGCGGCACATTTTTGTATGGTATAACTTAATATTTCTTTCGCATTTTTGATAGCATCTTCTTTTGCTTTTTGTTCTTTTTCTCTAATTAATGCTGCTTTTTCTGCTGTCAATTCTTTATCCATTTGTTCTAGTAATTTATTCTTAGCTTCTTCCTTTGTTAAAGATGCTATTTTTTGAAGTTCTACCATTTCCTCTTCACGTAACTTTGAAATTTCTTGTTTTTGATTTTCAATGTCTTGTAATTCTCTTTCTATTTCTTTTTCTTTCTTTTCAAAGTTTTCAGCACGCTTTTCTAAATTTTCCTCTTTTTGAATTAATCTTGTTTCTTGTTTTTGTACTTCGCCTCTTCTTTCTTTAATCTCTTGATCTAATTCTTTTCTACTATTCATAATTTCTTCTTTGGCTTTAAAAATTTCAGCCTTTTTTAGGTTTTCAGCTTCTATTTTTGCTAATTCTACTAGTCTTCTTGCTTCATTTTCAGCTCCTTGAATTTTAGACTCTGCAACTTTTTTTCTATATGCCATTCCTATTGGTATTCCTATTGCAAGCGAGATTAAGACAGCGGCGATAATGATTACAATGTTCATTATTGACACCTCTTTCTTATTTAATTTTCAATGTTCGAATAAAATATATAGGTTTTATTTCTATTCATATATTTTTTCTTACCTATTCTATTTTATCTTTATTATTGCAAAGTGTCAAGTATTTTTGCATAATTAAATGTTATCAAAATAAATTTGATTAGAAATAAATTCCGTATTTGTTACCATTTCTTTTCCTAAATCTGTTGTCAAATATTTTTTATTATCATCTGCAAAAACAGTGACTACTGGTCCCTTTATTTTTTCTTGCAATAAAATACTTCCTATTAAATTGGCACCAGAAGATATTCCTACTCCTAAACCTAATTCTTTTGCTAATTTTCTTGCCATATTAATGGCATCTTCGTCATTTACTAAAATAATCTCATCTATTGCTTTTCTATCGACTAAATCTGGTACAAAGTCATCTCCAATTCCTTCTATTTTATGATGTGAAATTATTTTGCCTTGTGAAATGATTGGCATTTTGTCTGGTTCTATCGCAACTATTTTCATTTCCGGATTTTGTTCTTTTAGTCTTTTTCCTGTTCCCATTAAGGTTCCTCCTGTTCCTACTCCTGAAACAAATCCCCCTATTTTTTCTGGTGTTTGTTTCAGGATTTCTTCTGCTGTTGTTTCATAATGGGCTAAAAAATTATCTTGGCTTGCAAATTGGTTTGCTAAAAATCCATTTTTTTCTTTTGCTAGTTTTTTAGCTTCTTCGACACATTTTATAAATCCTCCTTCTTCTTTCGAAACGAGAATAACTTCTGCACCATAACTATGCATTAATTGAATTCTTTCTTTACTTACCCAATCAGGCATAAAAATAGTTACTTTGTGATGGTATAAGCTTCCTAAAGCTGCTAATGAAATTCCTGTGTTTCCACTAGTTGCTTCTATGATTGGCATATTTTCTTTTAATTCTCCTCTTTTTTTAGCATTTTGTATGATATAATAGGCAACTCTATCTTTAATACTTCCTGTTAGGTTAAAATACTCTAATTTTACATAGATTGTGTTCTTTTTTTCTTGATAGGTATATGCTATTTTAATCATTGGTGTGTTTCCAATAGTATGGGTTAATTTCATCTTTGCTTTCCTCCTCCCTATTATATCATAAGAACTATGTGCTTTTTTGTTACACATAGTTCTTTCTTTTTTATTTATTAGCTAATTTTTCTACATCGATATCTAACATTTCTCCATTAATATTGGTATTAGTATATCCATTTCTTGGTTCATTATACTTAATTTCTACTGCCAATGTTTCATGTTTAATAACATCTTCATGTTTTTTTATTACTTTTTCTATGGTTTCATTATTTGCAACATATAGAATGATATTATCTAATACTTCAAATCCTTTTTCTTTTCTCATGTTTTGTACTTTAGATAATACTTCACGCACATATCCTTCTTCTTGTAGTTCTGGTGTAATGGTTGTATCTAAAACAACTCCAATTTCACCTTCTCCACTAAATGCATATCCTTCTTTTCCCTGCATTGTGATTAATAAGTTTTCAGCATTTAATCCAATTTGCACTTCTTCTATTTCGATATATTCTGTTTTTCCACTTTTTACTGTATTGGCTAAATCCATTTGATTTTTCTTTGCGATTTCTTCTTTAATTTTTGGTATCAATCTTCCATATTCTTTTCCTAATACTGGTAGATTTGGTTTGATTTCAAAATGTACATAAGATGACATTTCTGCACCTAATTCTACTTCTTTTACATTTAATTCTTCTTTTACAATGTCTGCATAATATTTAGGTAATGCATCAATAGAAATTAACATTTTAGAAAGTGGCTGTCTATTTTTAATATTACAACTATTTCTTGCACTTCTTCCTAATTTTACAATTTTGTATGCTAAATCCATTTCTTTTTCTAATTGTTTATTGATGGCATTTTCGTTTACTTCTGGCCATGAACATAAATGTACACTTTCTTTTGCATTTTCATCTAGTCCTACCACTAAATTTTGATATATTTCTTCTGCAATAAATGGCACAAATGGTGCTGCTACTTTAATTAATGTTGTTAATACTGTATATAGTGTATGATATGCCCCTATTTTTTCTTGTGTTAATTCTTGACTCCAAAATCTTTCCCTGTTTCTTCTTACATACCAATTAGATAATTCATCTGTAAAATTTTCGATTTGAAGTGCCGCTGATGTAATATCATAATGTGCTAATTTGTCATCTACTTCTTTTACTAATGTATTTAATTTTGATAAAATCCATTGGTCCATGATATTGGTTACTTTGAAATCTTTATATTGTAATGGGTTGAATTGGTCTATTTCGGCATATAGTACATAAAATGCATATACATTCCATAATGTACTTAAAAATCCCCTTTGAGTTTCTTGTACATTTTCTAAAGATAAACGTGTTGGTAACCATGGTGCAGATACAGTATAGAAATGCCAACGAGTTGCATCCGCTCCTACAGTGTTTAGTAATACCATTGGGTCTACACCGTTTCCTTTTGATTTTGACATTTTTTGTCCTTTTGCATCTAGTACATGCCCTAATACGATACAATTTTCAAATGGTGTTCTTCCAAATAAAGCTGTTCCAATAGCTGTTAAAGTATAAAACCATCCTCTTGTTTGGTCAATTGCTTCTGAAATAAATCCAGCTGGGAAGTTCTTTTCAAATAATTCTTTATTTTCAAATGGGTAATGTAATTGGGCAAATGGCATAGAACCAGAATCAAACCAACAATCTATTACTTCTTTTGCTCGTTTCATTTTCTTTCCGCATTTTGGACATTTAAGGTATACTTCATCAATATATGGTTTGTGTAATTCAATATCATCTGGGCAATCTATTGCTTTTTCTTTTAATTCTGCAATACTTCCTATACATTCTTGATGTCCACAATTTTCATCTTCACAAGTCCAGATAGGAAGTGGTGTTCCCCAATATCTATCTCTAGAAATTCCCCAGTCAATGACATTTTCTAGGAATTTTCCAAATCTTCCTGTTCTAATGGTATCAGGATACCAATTTACTTTATTATTATTTGCCACTAATTCGTCTCTTAATGTACTCATTGCAACAAACCAACTTTCTTTTGGATAATATAAAAGTGGTGTGTCACATCTCCAACAATGTGGATAAGAGTGTAGATGTTTTTCTTTACTAAATAATTTATTTTGTTCTTTTAACCATCTACAAATATCTTCACTACAATCTCTTACGAATTTCCCTGCCCATGGTTCTACTTCTTTTACAAATTTTCCAGTTTTATCTACTAAATTGATAAAAGTAATTCCATTTTGTTTGGCAACTAAACTATCATCTTCTCCATACGCAGGTGCAATATGAACAATTCCTGTACCATCTTCTAGATTGACATAGTCTCCATGAATAACAACAAATGCTTTTCCTTCTACTTTTCCAAATGGCATTAATCTTTCATATTCTATTCCTAAAAGTTCTTCTCCTTTGAATTCTTTTGTGATTTCATAAGGTGTTTCTCTTAGTACAGCTTCTAATAAGTCTTTAGCTAAAATATAGTTTTCATATTGTGGTTCTTCATCTGTTCCAATATTGGCTTTTACTTCTACATAATCATAGCTTTTATTGACACATAACGCTAAATTAGATGGTAAAGTCCATGGTGTTGTTGTCCATGCTAATATATATGTGTCTTTTGCAAATCCCTGGTTTTCTTTTACCTTGAATTTTGCAATACATGTCATGTCTTTTACATCTTTGTATCCTTGTGCTACTTCATGAGATGATAAGGCTGTTCCACATCTTGGACAATATGGCATTACTTTATGTCCTTCATATAATAGTCCTTTTTTCCACATTTCTTTTAAAGCCCACCATACAGATTCAATATATTCGTTTTTGTAAGTAATATAAGGGTGTTCCATATCCACCCAAAATCCTACTTTATTGGTCATTTCTTCCCACATAGAAACATAGGTAAATACACTTTCTTTACATTGTTTTACGAATTTTTCTACTCCATATTCTTCAATTTGTTCTTTTCCAGAAATACCTAGTTTTTTCTCAATTTCTAGTTCTACAGGTAGTCCATGTGTGTCCCATCCAGCTTTACGAATAACACGATATCCTTTCATTACTTTATATCTTGGAATAATATCTTTCATAACTCTTGTTTCTATATGTCCTACATGTGGTTTTCCATTTGCTGTTGGTGGTCCATCATAGAATGTAAAATATTCCTTTCCTTCATTTTCTGCAAAGCTTTTTTTGATGATGTCTTTTTCTTTCCAAACTTTTGCAACATCTTGTTCCATTCCTACAAATCCATTTTGCAATTCTACTTTTTTGTACATAAAATTTCCTCCTTTTTTGGCATTGGTTCCAGGTTTGGATGCCAAATTTTTGGCATCGGTTCCAGGTTTGAATGTCAATTTAATTCAAAAAAACTATTTCATCCTATGTAAATTAGGACGAAATAGTTTTACTTTTCCGCGGTACCACCTATCTTAGTAATTTTTTAATTACTCTCTTCATTTTCTTTTAACGCAAGATTACGGCTAAATTTACTTTTTTATTTCAACTTAGCAACAGTTAGGTGATAATAAACGATTTTTACTTTCCAAATTCACAGCTACCTTTGGTTCTCTTTAAGCTATTATATCATTTATCTTGTCCTCGCTTTTGTTTTTTCTTTATTAGTTTTTTAGTATTATACCATATTTTTTTTATTTTTCAAGTGTTTTTTTCAAAATTTATGGTAACCTATATAAAATTTTCATTTTCGATTTCTTTTTTTATTATCTTTAATTCTTTATCATCGATATTCGTTATCTTTTTTATAACATCATTTTTCATTTTATTTCTTAACATTTGCTCAATTACTTGTTTTATTGCTTCTTTCCTGCCTTCTTGTCTTGCTTCTTCTCTATCTTCTCTTATAATCCTTCTTAAATTTTCCATTACCATATTACTTTCCTCCCTTTTCCCTATTATTTTTTCTTCTAGTTCTTTTCTTTTTTCTTTTCCTATTTCTTCTTTTGCTATGTTCGTTATGATATCTGTTATAAATTCTTTTTCTTCTTTTGTTAGATCTTCTTTCACTACTTCTTCTAGTACTTCCAATAGTTCTTCCTTGTTTTGAACTTTTTCCATTAACATTGCTTTTGCTATACTACTTCTTTCTTTGATTAACTCTTCTTTTGTTTGCTTATTAATATCCACTAATAAGTATTTGCAGTTTAACATTTTTTCGGTTCCATAGTAATCTTTTTGCATCTGGATTAGTTCTGTTTTGGCTGTCCATTTTCTTTTTCCTGTGTCAAAATCAGCATCTAAAGTTGAATATTTATGAAAAGATTTTTGATTAACTTATAACAGTAAATAGCCATTCCAAACCACTTCTAGAATAAAATGACTCACAACTCAGGAATCTTTATATTCCATTATTTTCCGATAGCATTGCCATTTTATTCCTGCTAATATTAGCAAAAAAATATTTATCATTTCATTAATATAAACAACTTCTAAAGCCTACTACTCCTGCGTCATTTACATTTGTTCCCAGACGTTTCTTAACTGAATTTTCATTCCCATTAGAATTGTAACCTCCTCCACGAAATGTACATGGACTAAAAGAAGCTGCAGCATACTCCAATGACCATTCCCATACATTCCCAGCCAAGTCATAAATATTTTGTACTTTGCTTCTTTCTGTAGCTCCAGTTGTAAGTAATACACTTGCAGAACTATTTTTTAAGTAGCTTTCGTGTATTTCTAACCATGAATTTGCTATACTAGGAGTCAAAGTATATTTTCCTTTGCTCACTTCAAATCGTGAGTTCTTATAATTCCCCCATGAAGTGGAATCAGAAGTGATTTCATTTTTTGTTTTACTCGAATTGTTTTCAATATATTTTAATACTAAATCACTTTGAATTCCAAATAATAAACTGCTTTCCTTTCCTTCTAAAGCTAACCCTTCTGATAATTCTTGTGCTTTTTTACATGTTATATAATTATATGGATATACATCTTTTTGAATAATTGCCTCACTTTCTATATCAGCACTTGATGAACGTTGTGTTCTAGTTCCTGTTTCATATCTTCCAATAAAAAAACCAGCGTTATCATATATGCTTTTTAACATCTTATTTTTTTGTTTGTCATATTCGTTTTTATTTTTAAATCCATTCTGTTCTTCTGAATACCATATATCTCTATAATCTCCTTGTCTATAATCACTTACATATGTTTGTAAAGCTGTTTCTAATGTTGTATAATCTGTATCTTCCACGAATGTTAATGCTTCTGGCATTTCACTCTTAGGAACTTCTATCCATACCCATTCATTTCCATTAGCATCTATAATTACTAGACCATCTTTTAATGTATTTTCTCCTTTTACTTGTGATACTGCACATTGAGCAGGTATTGTTATTGTTTTCTCTTCTCCTGTACTATTATCCATATACTCATAATCCTCAAGGTATGTTGTCGCTTCTGCTCGTGTTAGTTTTCTTAATTCTTGTTCTTCTGCTTCTTCTGTTTTATACTTTGCCTCCTGTGTTCTTGTTAATATTCCATTATCTCCTGTTAGTGTCGCAATTGTTACCCCTGCTAATATTAGCAACACTATTATTGTAATTACTAACGCAATTAATGTAATTCCTTTGCTCTCATTTTTTGTTAATAATTTTACTTTTTTCATTTTTAATTATTTCCTCCTTTTGTTTTTCTTACTTTACTTTTTCTTATGATTTACTATTTTGCTCAAATTTATTCTTTTTTATAAAAAACTTATTCCCCCTTTTTAATCGTGTGCTTATAGCATATATTTTTTATATATTATAATGATGCATTTTCGTTTTGTAAATGAATTTTCTTCCACATTTTTTGTATTCCATATGAATTTTCTTCCGCATTTTTGTATTTTTTACAAGTAACATAATTTTATTATTTTAGGCAATACTAACTTAAAGATATTTTAAATTCAAAGGAGGAATTAGTTTATGAATCAAATATTAAATACAGATTTAAAAAACTCTATACATAATTCTGATTCTTTTATTCAGGGAAAAGATTTAACTGTAGAAAAAAATAGAACAGAGAAAAAATCATTTCGTGTGCAATTTATCTTGTCTATTATTTCTATCTTCATCTTTGTTTCTTTATATTTTTATAGTAAATTTCTATTAAATCAAAAGGAAAATCTTTCTGATACTTTAAAAGATAATTATAGTATTTCCCAATTATATGCCAAAAATTCAGACACAAATTCTTTATCTAATGATAATTCTATGATTATTGGAATGATTGAAATTCCTAAACTTTCTTTATCTTATCCTATTTTTTCTTCTTTAGATGATGAGCTTTTAAAAGTTGCTCCTTGTAAGTTTTCTGGAGAAATGCCTCCTAACTCTAGTAATTTGTGTATTGCTGGTCATAATTACGATAATTCTAAATTTTTTAGCAATATTGGTTCTTTAGAAAATGGAGATGAAATTTTTATTTTTAATCAAGTGGGTATTAAATTTATTTACTCTGTTTTTAATAAATATGAAGTGGAAGATAATGATTTTTCACCTATTGAAAAAGATTATCAAGGTGGGAATGAATTAACTTTAATTACTTGTAACAATTTGAACAAACGTAGAATTGTGGTAAAAGCAAAAATAGAAAATACTTAGACTTTTTGTTAAGTATTTTCTATTAAAATTTATTATTTATTTTATAATTTAAATGTTTTTATATTCTTTAATTTTTTTGTAAGCATATACTGCTGATATTCCAAATACTACTAATAATAGCATTGTTGGTATTGAGTCTTCCACTCCTGTTTTTGGTAAACTTGAGTTATTATATGTGCTTGTATTATTTTTGTTTGTATTTGTTACAGCTCCTGTATTTAAAGTATTGCTATTATTTCTTGCTGTATTGTTTCCTGATGTATTATTATTTGAATTTGCACTATTGGTATTAGATGTATTGTTGTTCCCACTAGAATTATTTCCTGTTAAATTTGTTAAATCTTGATAACCTGTTGTATTATCTACTGCTTGTACAAAGTTAGTGGTTACAATTAACATTAAACTTACTAAAATTACTAAAAAGATTTTCATTACTACTGATTTTTTCATATTATCTCTCCTTATTTTCATAGTATATTTATTATTATTCTACAACTAAAAGTTATTATACCATATTTTTGGCATAATTGCAAATTTTTTAGTGAATTAAAGTGGATATACTATTTCTCTCATTTGTATTATCAATTATAATGATATACTTTATGTTTTTATAAGTCAATACTTTTTTTATTTTTTTTTATTAAATTTTTGTTACAAAAAGATTACATCAATAAAATTTTATCTTTATATTCTATACATTGAATTTGAATAATACAATATCCCCATCTTGCATTACATATTCTTTTCCTTCTGAGCGAACTAACCCTTTTTCTCTTGCCAGTAACATAGAACCTTCTTTCATTAAATCCTCATAACTTACTACTTCTGCTTTGATAAAACCTCTTTCTATATCAGAGTGAATTTTTCCAGCGGCCTGTGGTGCTTTTGTTCCTTTTTTTATCGTCCATGCTCTTACTTCTGGTTCTCCTGCTGTTAAAAAGGACATTAATCCTAATAAATCATAACTTTTTTTAATTACTTTGTCTAGTCCTGATTCTTCCAATCCTAATGCATCTAACATTTCTTTTTTATCTTCCTCTTCTAGTCCAGATAATTCTTCTTCTATTTTTACGCATAGTGGAATTACTTCTGCTTTTTCTTTTTGTGCATATTCTCTTACTAATTTTACCATTTCATCATTCTGGGCATTTTCTATTTGTCCTTCTGAAATATTTGCAATATATAATATTGGTTTTGTTGTTAATAAGAACATGTCTTTTATTAGTTCTTGTTCTTCTTCTTTAAAATCGATTGCTCTTGCAGAAATTCCATTTTCTAAATTTTCTTTTATTTTTTCTAATACATCTATTTCTGCTTGGTATTTTTTATCTGCTTTTAAATTCTTTCTAGCTTTTTCTAATCTTTTATTAACTGTTTCTATATCTGCAAATATTAATTCTAAGTTAATCGTTTCTATATCTCTAATAGGATTTACATTTCCATCTACATGTACTACATTATCATCTTGAAAGCATCTAACTACCTCGCAGATAGCATCTGTTTCACGGATATGAGATAAGAATTTATTTCCTAATCCTTCCCCATGACTTGCTCCTTTTACTAATCCCGCTATATCTACAAATTCAATTACTGCAGGTGTTACTTTTTGTGGATGATACATTTGTGCTAATTTTTCTAGTCTTTCATCTGGTACTGCTACTACTCCTACATTTGGTTCTATGGTACAAAAGGGATAATTGGCACATTCTGCTCCTGCTTTTGTAATACTATTAAATAATGTACTTTTTCCTACATTAGGAAGCCCTACAATTCCTAGCTTCATTTATTTTCCTCCTACTCCATAAAAAATATACCAGCCCCTTTAATAGGAGCTGATTTTAGCAGATGGATAGCTTTGCAAAATTTGCCATGTATCTCTATCTACTGCTATCTCTGGAAATCCAAATTCGATTATTTCAGGAGCCTTTTTCTCCAGAAGTTCTTCTGTTGTTATTTTTAGTTCTTCCCCTATATAGGAAGATTGATATTTATTCAAATACCACCAGAATCGCCCTATCCATTTTCTGATATAAGGTCTATTTTCCTCTGGATTGATTGCAATTTCTGTCACGACAATATTTATTTTTGTTTTTCTTTTATCGTTAGATGCTATACTCCTTAAAAGAATTCCTTGTTCAAATTCTTTTTCTACAATTAACAAATTTCCTTTCCGCATTTTCTACCTCCTGTATTTACTAAAATTCTTATCTATTTTAGCATCTTGGAAGTTTTATGTCAAATTTATTTTGCTTTTGTTTCTATTTCTTTTAATATTTTTTGAACAAATTCTTCTAGTGCACAAGTTCCTTCATCACCATTTTGTCTAGAACGAACTGCCACTAAATTTTGCTCTACTTCTTTAGGACCTACTACTAACATATATGGTACTTTTTCTAATTGTGCTTCTCTGATTTTATATCCTGTTTTTTCATTTCTGTCATCTACTACTACACGAATTCCTTTTTCTTGCATTTCTTTTTGTAGTTTGTAGCTATATTCATGTTCTTTATCTGTAATTGGTAATATTTTTACTTGTACAGGTGAAAGCCAAACTGGAAAAGCTCCTGCAAAATGCTCAATTAGAATTCCTATGAATCTTTCTATACTACCAAATATTACTCTATGTAGCATAACTGGTCTATGTTTTTCACCATCTTCTCCAATATATGTTAAATCAAATCTTTCTGGCATTTGAAAATCTAATTGTATGGTTCCGCATTGCCAACTTCTACCTAAGCAATCTCTAATGTGGAAGTCTATTTTTGGACCGTAGAATGCTCCATCTCCTTCATTTAGTTCGTATTTCAAATCTAAATCCTTTAATACTTTTTTCAATGCCCCCTCTGCTAGTTCCCATTGTTCATCACTTCCCATAGAATCTTCTGGTCTAGTAGACAATTCGATTTCATATTTAAATCCAAATATACTATATACTTCATTTACTAATTGAATAACATTTGAAATTTCTTCTTCTATTTGTGATGGTAAACAAAAGATATGTGCATCATCTTGTGTGAAGCATCTTACCCTAAATAATCCGTTTAATTCACCAGATTTTTCATGTCTATGTACTAGTCCTAATTCTCCTGCTCTAATTGGTAAATCTCTATAAGAATGCATTGAATTTTTATATACTATCATTCCGCCTGGACAATTCATTGGTTTTATTCCGTAATCTGTATCATCAATTTTTGTTGTATACATATTTTCTTTGTAGTGGTCCCAATGTCCTGAGCGATGCCATAATTCTTCATTTAATATCATTGGTGTTTTGATTTCTACATATCCATGTTCTGTATGAATTTTTCTCCAGAAATCTTCCAATACATTTCTAAGTACCATTCCTTTTGGTAAGAAAAATGGAAATCCTGGTCCTTCTGGCGCAATCATAAATAGTTCCAATTCTTTTCCTAATTTTTTATGGTCTCTTTTTTTAGCTTCTTCTAGTAAATCAAGATATTCTTGTAATTGACTATTTTTTGGAAAAGAAATAGCATAAATTCTTTGTAACATTTTGTTTTTTTCGCTACCTCTCCAATAGGCTCCTGAAGAAGAAAGGATTTTTACTGTTTTTATTTTACCTGTACTCATGACATGAGGTCCTGCACACAAATCTGTAAAATCTCCTTGTTGATAAAAACTAATTTCTTCCCCTTCTGGTAAGTCATTAATTAATTCTTGTTTATATGGTTCATTTTTCATTAGCTCTAATGCTTCTTTTTTTGGTAGTGAAAATCTTTCTATTTCAATATTTTCTTTTATAATTTTTTTCATTTCTTCTTCTATTTTGGCTTTGTCTTCATCTGTAAAAGGTTTTTCTACATCAAAGTCATAGTAAAATCCCTCTTCAATACTTGGTCCTATTGCTAATTTTGCATCTGGGAATAATCTTTTTACAGCTTGTGCCATAATATGAGAAGTTGTATGCCAATATGCTTTTTTCCCTTCTAAATCTTCCTCTTGGAAAGTATGAATTACTAAATTACAGTCTTTTTGTAATTCATATCTTAAATCTTTCACCTCTCCATCTACTTCTCCACAAGTTGCATTTCTAGCCAATCCTTCACTAATTTGTTTTGCTACTTCAAAAATAGAACTTCCTTTTTCTACTTCTAAAATAGCTCCATCTTTTAATGTTACTTTTAACATTTTTAAAACCTCCTCTATAAATGAATAATTATTTTTGATATTACATTTATCTTTATAATTATAAATTTTTTTAACTATTTTTACATAATTTCTAAATACTAAATAGCTAAATGGATACAAAAATACTCCCATGGATTTTTTATCCATAGGAGTGTATTTATATTTACACGGTTCCATCCTATTTTTCACTTAATTGATAGATGATAACGTATCTAACACGTCTGGCTTATTCACCAGAAACTCTTGAAGAGGTAGTTTTTCAAATAGCTTTGCTTTCACTAGCTCTCAGCCTATGGCTAGCTTTCTCTGTAAGTAATTTCTATTTTACTTTTCTCTTACTCGTTTTTTACTTTTATGTTGTTCTAATTTCTAGTATATATTGATTAAATTGCATTTATTTTATTACTTTTTTTAAAAAAAGTCAATAGAAATATTTACTTTTCTTTTTCTTTATTGTATAATAGGTATTGTTATGTGCTTCCATAGCTCAGTAGGTAGAGTGCAGCCTTGGTAAGGCTGAGGTCACGGGTTCAATTCCCGTTGGAAGCTCCAAAAAAACATGTTTAATTTTCATTAAACATGTTTTTTATTGCTTTTTTACGAATTCTTTGAATAGCATTGTCCACTGATTTTACTGGGGAATCTAGTTTTTGTGCTATAGTTACATAGCTTTCACCTTTCATAAATCTATCTAATACTTGTTTTTCAAATGTGCTTAGAGATTTATCTATTGTACTTTGTATTTCTTTATAATATTCTTCTTTCATAATTGTTTCTAATGGGTCTTCTATTGTTTTACTATCAAAGGTATCTATTAATTCTACACTATCTTCTTCATTGTTTTCATAGGCTGATGTATTTAAGGACAGATAAGAATTTAATGGAATATGTTTTTGTCTATTAGATGTTTTTATTGCTGTTATTAATTGTCTTTCAATACACATATTAGCAAAAGTTTTGAATGCATTTTGTTTTTCTGGGTCGTAATTTTTGATTGCTTTAAATAGTCCTATCATTCCTTCTTGCATAATATCTTCTTTTTCTGCACCTATCATGAAAAATTTTCCAACTTTGATATTTACTAATTCTTTATATTTGTTTATTAAGTAAGTTAATGCTTGCTCGTCTCCTTGTTTTATTTGAGATATTATTTGTTCATCTGTTAATTGGTTATATTGGTCTGTTGAAAAATATACTGTATTGTCATTTTGCATTTGTCAAAATACCTCCGAATGTGCTTTTTTTCTATTATATCCGTCTATTCCCCTAAAGTCAAGGGATTTTGGAAAAATCTATGGCATTTAAAGTCCTAATTCTTCTTTCAGCATTTTCCATACTTCTTCTGTTTCCATTCCTTTTTGCCAAGAAGCAACTCCTGCTAATTTATTTTGTGTTATTAAAGATACTTTTGCTTTTAAAGACTCTATATCTTCTATCCATATTTGTTTCTTATTTCCGCCTTCTGTATATTCTACATAGTTTTGTTTTAATTCATCATCCCATGTTTTGTTGGTTCCTTCTGGTATTACTTCATTAACATCTTTCATTGCTACTGTCTTACTTGTGACTTTTCCATTACTATCTGTTGTCCAAACTCTGGTATAAAGTGGAATTGCTAGTATGATTTTTTCTGGTTCAATTTCTTCTGTTTGCAAAAATTTATTTAAACTTAATTCTACCCAATTATATCCTGCTGTTGTTCCTGCCTTTGTACTAGATATTCCATATTGGTCATATGCCATAAATACAATGTAATCTGCAACATCACCAATAACATGCCTATCAAAACACATTGACCATGTTTCCCCTCCATCTGGTGCCGTTACATCTACAGAAGTTACTAATCCCATTTCTTTTAGTCTTGGTGTTAATTCTATAATAAATCTTGAATACATGTCTTTATCTTCTTGTTTCATATTTTCAAAATCTACATTAATTCCATCTACTTTGTATTTTACACAGACATTTACAATATCTTCAATTAATTCTTTTCTTTTCTCATAACTATTCATAATATTAGAAGTAATATCTAAACTTTCTGTTGCTGCTTCTGCATTAGATAGCATTGGCCATACTTTATATCCATTATGATGTGCCCACTCTATATAATTTTCTCCTTCTTCTCCTACATTTTGTCTTAAATCTCCATCTTCATCTATATAGAAAAAGGAAGGTGAAACGACATTTACCCCTTCTATGGTTTGTCCGCTTCTATCTGGTGCTGAAGCATATTGTGAAAAGTAATCCCAAGTTAAATTAATTTTTCCTGTCACTTGCTTTTCTTCTTCCATATCTTCTCTTACAGTAACTTCATTTGTTAATTTATTAGATTTTACATATCCTATTTTTCCGTTTTTGGTTCTAATTCTAGAATTTCCATTTTCTGAAGAAATAACAATAACATCTTCACCTTTTTTTACTCTATCTACTGTTTTTGCGATAAAATTCGTAGAAGATTTAACAGCAACATCACTACTTAATATTGCCTTTTTTTGTTCTCTATCTGTAGAATCCATGGTTACCACTTTTGTATCTGGTAAATATTCTATTTCAATACCATATACTTCTGTCATTTCTGAGATTGGTAAATAAATGATTTCATTTTCTTTTTCAGCATGGGCACGTATGTTTTTGTCTGAACCATTAATATTAATAGTATTTTCTTCAAATCCAATTTCTGCAATTTTTTTATCATATGTTGTTATGATTTGATTGGTTTCTTCTTCTTCATAAATGTATTTATCAAAAAAGTTTGCAATGTCTTGTTTCGATAAATATATCATATTGTCTTTTATCTTAATTTCATTTTTTAAATTTGATGTAACATTTTTATTATTAATAATTAAATTTGTTGTTTTATTACTGTCTAAAATAATGTAATCATTTGCTATTAGTGCAATGGTTGCTAAAATAATAATTGCTAAAATGGTAATTAATGTTCTTGTGATTATTTTTTTCTTTTTTTCTATTTCATTTTTAGTCATTTTTCTTTTTTCTTTTTTTCCTATTTCTCTTTTCCCTTTTCCCATATGTTTCTCCTTTTTTTACATTTTTCTATTCTTTTTTCTTTTTTTAATGTATCATAAATTTATTCTAATTTCAAATCTTTTTGGAAATCTTTTTATCTTTTCATTACTAATTAATTTTTCATCTACTATTACAAAAAAAGTATTGATATATTAATACTTTTGGCATTCGTTTTTCATTTATCAATTAACATCTTTTCATTTTTCTTAAAATATCTTTTTGTTCTGGAGTAATACGATAAGATTCTAGTGCTTTTTGTATTGCCTTATTATAGGTAAAATTGTCTAAATCACATGTTTTACTTTTAAAATATGCTACGGTTTTATCATAAAATTTGATGAAGCAAAAAGATAATGCCCATGCAACAGCCATTTGTACATAATATTTATCACTTTTTATTTGGTTTAATAAGGCTATGTCTTTTTCTATATATTCTTCTGTAATATAGTAATCTAGCATCATGACAACTGCAAATCTTATTTCAAATTCCTTTTGTGATTTTAAATATTTTTGTATAAATTCCCACATTTGGCTAGGATATTTTTTGGTTATTTTTAGTCCCGCACAAAAAGTATCGCAAACTGCCCAGTTGTCTATTTTTGGAATAAATTGTTCTATCCATATTAGTATGGTATTTAAGTCTTCTTTGGCTAATCCTATTACCATTCCTTGCAACATAACTTGCTCATAATATTCATTTCCTATTTTTTCTAACAATTCTTTGACTGGATATTGTTTTACTAGTTCTTTGGCATAATTTCTTAAAACTGGTATTCTTATTCCTAAAATGTTTTCTGTTCCAGGACATAACTTGCTATGAAATTGTCTATATTTTTCATCTGCTAATTCTTTTAATTTTTCTTTTATTTCTTCTTTCATTTGCTTCTCCTTGATTTTTGTATTATTCTATCATGTGAAATTGGTAAATGCAAATTATTTTCTACTTTCTATTGTAAATCTTCTTATTTATTTATATAATAAAATTAGTATTGAAAAGAAAGGAGAATTTTATGGAAGAAAATAATTTGACTCAACAAAACAAATTATTGGGGAAAACTTTTTTCTGGATGTTTTTAGGTTTATTAGGAACTGCAATTGTCGCTTGGTACACTTATTCTTCTGGACTTTTTATTTCTATCATCTTGGAAGGATATTTTAATATTTTATTAATCGCAGAATTAATTGCAGTTATACTTTTTAGCTTTTTATTTAAGAAGTTGCCACCAGTGATTGTAGGTATTCTATATTTCGTCTATTCTATGTTAAATGGTGTTACACTTTCTACTATATTTGTAGTGTTTGAATTAACTTCTATTGTTTACTTATTTGTTGTTTCTGCCATTATATTTGGAGTTTTAGGATTAATAGGATACAAAACTAATAAAGATTTAAGTAGTTGGCATTCTTACCTTATGATATTCTTAATTGCAGGCGTGATTTTAAGTTTTATTAATTTATTTATTATTAAAAGTTCTACTTTTGACCTTATTTTAGATTGGCTTATTTTAGCATTGTTCTTCGGAGTTACGATTTATGATATTAATAAATTAAAATTATTACAAAGTGATGAAACAATGCCTCAAGAGAAAATTCATATTTATTGTGCTATGCAATTATATTTAGATTTTATTAATATTTTCTTACGAATTCTTTCTATTTTTGGAAAGAGAAGAAATTAAAAAACAAAAAGTACTATTCTTTTTTATTTTGAATAGTACTTTTATTTTTGTTATTTTTTATTCATATTTTTTTAAGATATCATATAATAGATGAATTGGTAACCCTACAATACCGAAATAATTTCCTTCTATTTTTTCTATATATTTTCCAAATTCTTCTTGAATTGCATAGGCCCCTGCTTTGTCTTGATATGTATTTTGATTTAACCATTGGTCTATTTCTTTTTCTTCCATATTCTTAATCCAGATATTACTGGTATCATGTGTTAGATATTGCTCTCTTTTTCCTTGTTTTTCTACAATCACACATAATCCAGTAATGACCTGGTGTTTTTTTCCACTAAGCTCTTTTATCATTTCTTTTGCTTCTTCTCTTGATTTTGGTTTACCATATATTTTACCATTTTTTACAACAATGGTGTCTGCTCCTATTATGATTCTATCTTCTCCTTTTGTTTGTTCTAGTACATTTTCTGCTTTTTGCATGGCTAGTTTCTCTACCTGTTCTTCTATGCCTAAGTTACTTTGTAGATTTTCTTTTTCGTTACTTACTATGATTTCAAATTTGTTTATTCCCATTAATTTTAATAGTTCTTTTCTCCTTGGAGATGCTGATGCTAATATAATTTTCATTTTTGGTTTTTCCTTCTTTCTGATTTTATTTGCCTTATTTCGATATCTTATTTTTTACTTATTTTACATCTTTATATTTTCTATTTTTGTAAAAAAATAGAATTGTTAATGCAGAAACTGCTATTAAAATTACTAATATTATCATTTCAGAACCCGCTTTAGGTAATTGTTTATCTGCTATTGTATTATCTACTATTGTATTATCTGCTATTGTATTATCTTCTTCTTTCTCATTTGGAATAATATTAATATTAAATGTTTCTATCTTTCCTTTATACTCTATTATGATAGTATTTATTCCTACTTCTTTATTAGAAAAACCTTTCACCTTTATTGTTTTTTCTGTTAAATCTATGATTTCTTCAGTTTTATCATTATATTTTATTTTTAAAGTACCTCCTGACAAATCTAGATTTTCATCATTTTGTATATAATAAAGTTTGTCTGGTTTTTTATTTAACTCTATACTTACTACACTTTTTGCAATAATAGTTACATTAAATGTTGTAGTTTTTCCTTGATATATTATTGTTACTATATTTTCTCCTATTTTCTTATTATCAAACCCTTCTACCTCTATCATTTCATTTGTCAAGCTAATTTTGTCTGTTGTTTCATCATTATATTTTACTGCTAGAATTCCTCCTGTTAAGTCCAAATTTTCATAATTTTGAATATAATTTTTCTTTGTTGGTAATGTGTTGATTTCTATACTTTCTATTGATTTACTTATGATATTAATATCAAATGTTGTTGTTTTTCCTTGATATGTTACTTTTATTGT
>CALXCD010000008.1 GCA_944386715.1 uncultured Clostridia bacterium | reverse complement strand
GAAAGTATTCATCCTTTTTATGATGGAAATGGAAGAACTGGAAGAATATTAAATATTCTATATCTTGTATTAAATAATCTAATTGATAGCCCAATTTTATACTTGAGTAAATATATCAATAAGACAAAACAAGAATATTATAAATTATTTAATGAAGTTAGAGATAATAACAATTTTGAAGATTGGATTTTATATATTTTAAAAGGTATTGAAATTACATCTAAAGAAACAATAACATTAATTGAAAAGATTCAAAATGAAATGAAAAATTATAAAGAAGAATTTAGAAATAAACTACCTAAAATATATTCAAAAGAATTATTAGAAAGTTTATTTTATGAAGTTTATACAAAAATATCATATATAGAAAAATCATGTAATGTTACTAGACTTACTGCATCTTCATATTTAAATCAGTTAGAAGAAATAGGTCTTTTAGAATCTGAAAAAGTAGGTAGAGAAAGATTGTATAAAAATACTAGATTGATAAAATTATTATCTGAAAATTAATATAGAATTTTTAATGATAAATAACTAGTATTTTTTAAAAGAAACTACAACTAAACTAACTGTCGGTTGAGTTTGTGAAATATCAGTAATAAAAAATGAATCAACTTTCGTGTGATTTTTTGTTTTATTAAGTATGAATACTGATAGTGGTTGTGATAGAATTTAAATATATTTTTTAGGGGGTACTTTTTTGTCATATAGTCATATAAATTTATATTGGAAAGATGTAGATAGAAAATTAATGGAATATATTGATAGATATTTTGAAATTAGATTAGGTAATGTATCAGATGAAGAAACAGCTCCACGTCGTAGAAATGAAAGAGGAGCATTACAAGGGTATTTGCAATCATTTGATGATAAAAATGGTAAATGGATAGATAGACTTTCTAATATTTGTAACAGAATTGCAGATATATACAATCAAAAAGAATTGCAACCACCGTTAGAACTTATAAATTTACAACAAACAATTTGTCCATCAGTCAGTATTAAAGATCGTATAAAAATTCCTTTGAAAGCATTTTATAGATCCACATATCTAGAATTACTAGACGTAAATGAACAAGCAATTAAGTATAATTCAAAAGGTAGTGTTGATAAAATTAATTTAGAAGTTGCGCAATTGAAAATGGCAATAAATCTCTTGGCTTTAACTGGAACTTTAGCTAATAGAGTAGCACATTCTGTATCAAATATAGAAGAGTCAAGTGAAGCATATGATTATAAACACCAGATGATGATCTATTTACTTACTGCTGTATATGATTATAATAAAGTATCGGAAAACAAAATTGAATGTAAATTCGCAAAACGCCCATCACGAAGTGATGGACATGCCTATCCAACTTTTACAATTAAACTTGATAATATTGGAAAGATTTCTTTTCATTTTGGAGGAACAATAAGTTCATTAGATATGTTGTATGATTCACTACCTGAAAGAATAAAATTCGAACCAGATTTTATAAAAATGGTAAATATCGGTTCAGTTGGTGATGTGAAAAGTCAAAATCTTCCACGGAGTGCAAACAATGATTGATATTTCAAAAGAAACAAGAGATTCAAGATAAAATGAGGTGAAATTTAGAAATGGAATTATATAAGAAAATAAAAGAATTTACTGAAATATATCCAATTCCAATAAATATAGGAACATATTTAAAAGATGCAAGCAAAGTTTGCAATATATATCATGAAATGCTCGGACTAGACGGAATTGACAATTTAGAAAAAGCAAAAACTAAAGAGGAAGAGCTAGATAAAAAAATGGATGAAATTTTAAAAAAGTGGGTTAAGGAATAAAATTAATAAAAGATTACAAAAAACAATAAAGCAAAAGGATTAATAATTTTAAGGATTAGTTTGATATATAGCTAATCTTTTTTATTTTAAGTAAAAAATGGTAGAGTAGGGGGGATAGCTGATTTTTCAATATCTATAAAATTTATTATATTTAAATTTGTAAAAGTTATATCCGTTAGACTTTATAAAAAGTAATATAAAAAATAGATTTCGAACTAAAAATATATAAAAGTAAAAATAAAATATTTAGATAATTTAAAAATTAAAAATTTATTTAAATTAGAATTTTATTTAAGATTTTAAAATTAAGTTTTAAAATTAAATTTATAAATCCAAATATAAATATTTTAAAACGAACAAATGTTGTTTGTAAAAAATTATAAATAATTAAATTGATTTTAAGAATTTTTATAACTAAATTAAGCTACTATAATTATACAATAACAAAGTTTGTTGTCTGTAAAATACGGAAAATATAGATAAATAGGCACTTTGGAGATTTTTGAAAAATTTTCATACAATTTAATATATAAAAATAAAAAATATATAATAAGAAAAAAAATTATAGATATAAATTTAAAAATATAATAAGTAAAATAGTTATAGCAATAATTATATAAGTAAAATAAAAAAAATGTTTTAAAATTGATTTTAAAGAGTTATAAGAATATTAAACAGTAATACAAACAACTTATAATAATAATATAATATAGATATAATAAGAAAATAAGGATATATAAATGAATATTAATATGTATAGAACAACTAAAAGCCTTGAATTAGTAAAAGTAGAGATTTATGGCTGTTTTATATTATGCTCCTATCTCTTTTTGCACAAAACTTTGATTTTGTGCAATGTTAAATAGATATATTTATAAGGATAATATAATCCCCAAACTAAATAGTTGTTGTAAATAATAAATATCATGAAAATTTTATTTTGTCAATTGTTTTTCGAAATTATTAAAATAAATTACATTATTTTTAATAGCTTTATTTTCCTCTGAATACTTTTCCCATTCTGTTACTTCTCTTTCCTTTATACACAAATATCTTAATTTTATAGAAATATTATATTTATTATTATAAAAATCATTATCTACAAAATATGGTCTTTGTCTTTCTTCTTCTAAAGATATCATTTCATAAAGCTTCAATTTAGCAGAATTTATATTGTTAAAAGTATGTAACATATATGGTTTTCCTTCACCTTGACGTACAAAAATACAATATTCTTTCAATAATACTCCCCCTTTCATATAGTATTCATTATATAACATTATGTAAAGTGTGTCAAATTTTTATTTTTGTTCGACAAAATTCGACACAAAAAAATATAAATAATGATATAATTTAAATATAAAAAAGAAAGGGGTGTAAAAATGTTTTTTGAAAGGGATATATATTATAAATACATAAAAACATTAGAAAGTATGAATACAATAGCTTATGTAATAATAATTGGAATAGGAATACTAATAGGATTAGCAACAGGTATAGCAACACTAATAATAAGTATTCCAATAAGTATATTACTTGCTAATATGTACACATTCGCAACAAAAATTAAAATACAAGAAATGAAATGGAAAATAGATATTCATGCAGAAATAATGAAAAAAAATAAAGAAGTAGTTTAAGCTACTTCTTTTGCTTCAAATGGATTAAAATAAAATAATTCTATTTCCTCTACTTTATAACTTTGACTAAAATCTATTTTTGCATTTTTTAATTCATTGATATTACGATAATATGTACATCTAGGAGTATTCTCTTTTACATCTATCTCACCATTAAGTTGAAGAGCACAATAAAAATTATATAATCTACTAGCTTTAGTAGGTTTAAATAAATTATTAAGTCTTTCCTTTACTTCTTCCCTACCTCTTACAATATTCAAATCTTTTTCAATAATATTTAATAACTTCATAAATTCATCACTCCAAATTCTTTTCAAATCTTCATATTTTACATCTAAAACTTTAATATGTTTTTGACTATATAATTTAACTAACATTTTCTTTTTTATTTCACATTCAAACCTAATAAAACCAGATATTTCTTTTGTGTAATTAATTAAATTAAATTGAGTACTTATAAATTTTTTTATATCATGTTTTTTAAATTCTAATAACTTATTATATATCTTTAATGTTGTAGTAGTTCCAGAAAAATATAAACTTTCATCATAAAAAAATTTTATATTTCTTCGAGGATATTTACACCTACTAAGACTATTTATATAAGATTTAACATGTTCCTGATTTTGTAAATCATAACATATAGCAATATCACATCTTTGAAGAAACCAAGAACTAAAATTAGGTAATTTTATATTATAAGATAACTCTACCATTTGAATTAAATTAAAAGCAATAAATTCTAAATCACAATATCCATTATGGGAATTATAACCACATATAATCTTATGATAACTGCCTTCAATCTCTATAAAATATCCTTTATCTACAAAATGATATTTAGAACCACAACCTACACGAACAGAAAGTCGACTATCATAAGAACCTTCTAAATGGTCATTTATTATTTCATAAAGTAATTCGCCTGTATTATTATTTATAGAATTCTTCATAATAGAATTAAATTTTATTTTATCATAAATATTTCTATCTATTTCCGAATATATTTTTATAGTATCTATCATTATAATTCCTCTTTCTATATAAAAAGTATCAAAAATGAGATGTTCGGAGGGTGTTACTAAGAACCCTCCTCAAATTTTTCTAAAAGTTTACATACTTTAAATAAAATATATATATTAATAATAGGTAAAATTATAACAGATATGGAAATAAAAATCTGAGCAATATGTAAAGACATAAAAAACACCTCTTTTTTAGTTATTAGGGGGACTATCCCCCTCCTGTACTATCCAATAAACAAAATGTAATTTCATAACATTTTGTAATATTGTCTAAGCACACCCCCCGCATATCAAAGTAAAACCAGGTAGCATTTATTTAGTAAAATGAGAAGCTATCATATTCTCTAATAGATAAAATTTAGGGGTTCTCATTTTTTTAGGTAATTTTTTCAAATTATCATACATTGTATTACATAGTAAAGAAATATAATCATATTCAGCTTTTGTAAATTCTATCATAATTTTATTATCTTCCATTTCTAACTCCTTTCATTTCTATTAATAAATTCTTTTTGTTTTATACTTTCAACAACTGAATAACTATCAAATAAATTGCGTATAAAATTACTTTGTACAAAACTATATTTCCATTTTTTTCGTGTTTTAAATCTTCGTTCTGGTGTAGGATTATCAATTATATAATTATAATCATCAGCATCATAACATTTTTGTTTTGTCCATCTTCCAAAAAAAGTTTTACACTCTACTACTTCATAACATTGTTCTCTAAGTTGTTTAACCACTCTAGTAAATACTTGAGAAGTAGCAACAATTTTTATTCTTTGCTTCCTCTGCATTGTTACAACAGATAATAAATCTTCTGGGAAGTCTTTCCAATTATTAGAATTATATTCGTTTTGTAACTCATCTATTGCAAATATAACACCATTTAAGCCATTACGGACTTCTGTAAATTGTCGCCAACTTGTAAATGGAATATCTTGTTTTGTATAATTAAAATTAGTTACTACAATAGAGCCAGGATAAAGTTCTTTCATTCTGTCTAAATATTCAACCATTGAGATGGTTTTTCCACCGCCTTGTCGACCAACAAAGCAGGTTAAACCATAAGGCTTAAAAACTTTTCCATTTATAATAGTATAAAGTAAATCATATACGAGCCACCTTATTAAATCTAAAAGCATACTAAAAAATCTAAATATTGGTATTTCTATTCTAGGTATATTAATTCTTTCAATTTTATTACATATTTTTAATAATTTATAATCAAATTTTAATTTTTTAAATTTTTGAAATATTTCCATAAATTCTTCAATAGGTAAATCATTAAAAGTATATTTTCTTAAGTATTTATAATATTTATTTAATGTTATATATTTCTTAAACATATACTATCCCCCATCCATGGTAGGTATAAAACCTAAAATAAATTTAATCAAACCAATTAGTAAATGTATTGCAACCCAAAAAAGAATGTTACCAATAGCAAAAGCCCAAACATCAGCTGGAAAAAAACTCATTGCTTTAATTAATAATGAAATGGTATCTACTAAAGAAGGTGCTAAACTTTCAGATACAGGAATTAATGCAATAATTCCCTGTGCTATCAAGAAAAATGGAGAACATATCAATTCAATTATCATTTTGCAACACCTCCAGAATTTTCAGTAATTCTACTATTACCTTCGCCAATTCCATAACCCCTAAATAATTTCATAATTTGATTTATGTTGTATATTATTAATAAAATAAAGATTATCCCTCTAGCCCAACTATACCAATTTTCTTTATATTGTAATATCCAACCAAAATCAATGAAATTATTTATAGAAAATTGTTTACCACCTACAGTGTAATTATTTAAATTTACATTAGATGTATTACTACTTTCTACATTTTCAATAGTTCCAAATATTTCAATATAATCATCATATGGTATTTTTAAACTTAAACTAGTCTTTAAATTTTCTATATTAGAATTAAAATAATTTTCATCTGGTACAAAAAGCCATTGCAACAAATCTCCTAATAATTCTATTAATTTATATACAAAAAAATTTTCACTAAATGGATTTATATAACTCAAAATATCACTTAAAAAGCTAAATACATCTTTTAATATAAAATTTTCGCTAAAAGGATTTAAATAATCAACAAGAGTAGTAACACCATCAAATAAGCTTGAAAATACATCTGCTATAGCATTAGCTATTGAACTCGCGAGATTACTAATCGCGTCAAATATATTACTAAACCAATTGATAACACTATCAAGCCAATTGGTATTAGGATTTTCAGTACTTCCGCTATCGCCTGTGGTATTTCCCCCACCTGTTGTATTTCCGGTATTGTCACCTGCTCCACCAGATGTGGAGCTGATTGAAAAACCACTTCGCCAAACTCATCTAAAATATCAGAACTAGTATAATAAGAATATGAAGTATATTGAGTAGAAAAATTATAATAAGAAGTTACACCCCAAAATTTCCAAGAATCATCTACTAAACGAAAAAGATAAATGGTACTATTATTCTTACATGCATGTAAAGTATAACCATCATGATTAGCTAAAACAGAATTAGAGTCATAAATATATAATTCATAAAGTATATTACTATTAAAACCCTCACCTTTTACAATTAGATAAGAATTAAAATTATATTCTGTACTATCACCCATATAATCTGGTAAGTCTGGAAATGAATATAATTCATCTCCTATACTAACATTTAAAGAAGCAAAAGAATTTAACGAAAAAGAAAATATTAGTATAAAAAATAAAAATAAAGTAATAAATAATTTGTTTTTTAAAAACATATTGACTCCTTTCTATAAATTAGCCCCAACGAACATTGAAATGTTCGATTGGGGCATAATTACTATAAAAATTTATAAATAATTCTAGGAATTAAAGCAACTGCTACCATAATACCCATAATTGTTAAACCTACAGGAATTAGAACTCCTAAATTAGCCGTAATAGTATCAGTTAATCCTTCAAAATCACCAGACTCAAGAATTAAACCTGAAACGGTTTCATTCATAACAAGCACCCCTTTCTTTAGTAAATTTTAAATTAAAAACTATAAAAATTTATAAACAATTCTAGGAATTAAAGAAACTGCTACCATAATACCCATTATAGTTAAACCAACAGGAATAAGAACTCCTAAATTAGCTGTAATAGTATCAGTTAAACCTTCAAACATACTTGCAGTTAATGTCATAAGTATCACTCCTTTCTATAAAAACATGTGATAAAAAATATTAATATTAATATATATTTAATAGAAAAATCTACTAAAAAACCAATAACCAAAATAAATTAATAATAATAAGACAACAACATATATAAACAATTGTAAAAAAGTATTAATAGACCTCAATTGTATAAGTATTTCATTTAATAATTCTAAATCATTCATTTTTTTACTCAACTCCTATTAGGTTACAAGTCCAATAAGAAATTCGTTTCTCTCGATTAAATTCTCTACGAAATTCTAAAATTAATTTTATTATAGAAAATCTTTGTAAATTTAATGGTGAAACTTTATCAATTAATTTAGTATCTTTAGTTATAAAATTAAACTTTTTATTATCCTTAGAAATAACATTTAATGAAAGATATTGTTCACCTTCTTTTGTAATTCCTACATGCTTATCAATAAAATTAAATTCTTCTTTACATGTAATCATAATAAAATCCTCCTTAAAATAAAAAAATAGACTTATTTACAACAACTTGTATAGTTGTCATAAATAAATCTATTTTAAACTTTGCTCACCACACTTTGATTTTGTGCAATGTTGTATATTTAAGAATAAAGAAAAAGGACTACTTGTCCTCTCTCTTCTCTTCTAATTTCTTTCGTAATTTTAGTAATACAAAAAATATAGCTAATATTATTCTAATCTTTCTGAAAATCTACTTCCCTATTATAAAGATACATTAAAAAGAAAAATACAAGAAAATATGAAAGAACATTATTATATTTGAAAAAAGAGGTGTATTTACCTCTTTTTTCACTAATTTACTAATTTTTATTAACACTATTTAAACCTTCTTAAATAAGCGTCCATTTTATCGATAAATTCCTCGTTATTTCTGGTTTGTGTCATTTGACTAATAACTTGCTCTGTCACATCTGCAACAGGCATACTATTCATTGCTTTTCTCAAAGCAAAAACAGTATCTTTTTCTTTTGGAGTTAATAATAAATCTTCTCTCCTTGTTCCAGATTTATTAATATCAATTGCAGGAAAAATTCTTCTTTCAGACAATTTTCTATCTAAGTGAACTTCCATATTACCAGTTCCTTTAAATTCCTCGAAAATAACATCATCCATTCTGCTACCTGTATCAATTAAAGCTGTTGCAAGAATAGTCAAACTTCCACCATGCTCAATATTTCTAGCAGCTCCAAAGAATTTTTTAGGTTTATGTAAGGCTGCTGGATCAATACCACCAGATAAAGTTCTTCCTGAGGAAGGAATTACTAAGTTATAAGCTCTTGTCAATCTAGTAATACTATCCAATAAAATTACAACATCTTTTCCGTGTTCAATTAACCTTTTAGCACGTTCTAAAACCATTTCTGCAACTTTTACATGATGCTCTGGTAATTCATCAAAAGTAGAATGAATAACTTGTCCTTTAATAGAACGTTTCATATCAGTTACTTCTTCTGGTCTTTCATCTATTAGTAATACAATCAATTCAACTTCTGGATTGTTTTGACTGATACTATTAGCAACTTTTTTTAGCAAGGTAGTTTTACCTACTTTAGGCGGTGCAACAATCATCCCCCTCTGTCCTTTTCCAATTGGGCACATCAAGTCGATGATTCTAGTTGCATAATCATTAGAATCTGTTTCTAGCTTTAATCTTTCGTTAGGAAATATTGGTATTAATTCATCAAATCTTTTTCTTTTAGCTGCTTTTTCAGGGTGTTCTCCATTTACCTCACCAACAAATATTAAAGATGGAAATTTTTCTCCTTCTCTAAAACGAGAAATCCCTTTTATAACATCTCCTGTATCTAATTTAAATCTTCTAATCTGCACCATAGAGACATAAACATCTTTATCACTAGATAAGAAATTTTCACCTCTTAAAAAGCCATACCCATCTGGTAAAATGTCTAGGATTCCCTCTACAATCACATCTCCATCATTAGTTAATTTATAATCAACGATAGGATTTCCATTTGCATCATATTGTCTTTCTATTTTTTCTTCTTTGTCTTCTAATTCCTCAGCACCTTCAGTTTTACTCATATTTTCATCTTCAGAAGCTGTATCATCTAATATTTGTTTTAAAACAACTACTAAATCCTCTTTTTTTAACTTAGAAATATTTTTAATATTATGCTCTTTTGCTAAAGCTTTTAAATTAGTTAGCGTCATATTTTCTAAATCTAACATAAAATCCTCCTTCTATATTTATTTTTATTATATGGAAATTAATGAATTTTTAAATAGAGCTTAATAATTTAGTTTATAATAACTTACAAATAATTTTACGATTTGATATATTATAACACATTTTTCCAGAAAATGGAACAAAAATTACAAATTTTAATGAATAAAAATAGAATTATCAATATCATTTTGTAAAAACATTAAAACTACTCATAAAAACTAAAATCTAATAATAAAAAGAAAAAATCCTTAAATAATAAGGATTTACATTCCTTGATCAATATATACTTTTTCGTTTGGATAATACATGTCCAATTTTTCTCTTGCAGTTTGTTCAATAACCTCTAAAGAATTGGCATCTTCTTTTTGCTTTGCTAATTCTTCTTTATATTGTTCTTGTTCTTCTATTTGCTTTGATAATTCTTTACTATTTTCAGCATATTCATTTAAAGTTTTTTGTTGACTCACTAAAGTAAAAACAGCATATATACCTACAATGATTATAATTAAATTTCTATATATTTTTTTCATCAGTAATTTCTCTCCACCTCTTTGCGATAACCTTTACGGATACTATAATTATATATTTCTACATAAGATAAAAAAATCCTTCTTTTCTTTTTAATTTTTTACATAATTTTTATCTTTTTTAGAAAAATGGAATATTTTTTTGCCTAATTTTGTAAAATTATTTCTAATATTAACAATACAAAACAAAACCGGTTTCATTAATAGTTTCTTAAGTATTTTTACTATAAAAAGAAAAGGAATTGAAACAAAATAGACTATTTTTAATATTACTTTTTTTAGAAATGTAATAATAGTTACATTTATTTTTATCACGTATTTGCTAACAAACAATAGATATGTTATTGCTCCTAGTAAAATTGCAAAAAACATATAGAAACGTATTTCGCCATTATTAAAAGTAAAAATAGAATATAAAATGATAGCTCCTGTTAATATCCAAAAAATGAAATCTTCTATATAGGTCACAATATCTTTAGTCTTCATTGTTTTTCTCAGAATTCTAAAAAAGTCAAATAATAGCCCAATAATGATTCCATTAACAGTAAAGATTAAAAATAAATATGCTTGATTTGTAATCATTATAGACCTCCTTCAATTTTATCAAAACTTACTTGAAAATCTTACTAATTAAATTTCCTTTTGTCTTTTCTGTTTCTTTGTCACTATATGCTAAATAAGAAATTTCTCCTTCAACAATTACTTCTGACGTATCTATACTTAATTTATTAATTCGAATGTTTTCCCCCTTTACAGTTAATAACCCCAACTCAGTTTCAACCACTACCACTTGATCATCAAAGCTTAGTACATCCAATACCCCAGATATACTTAATTTTCCTCTGTTTTCCAAAATTAAGTTTTGTATAACTCCTGTTGATACTGTTTTTCTTTCATCAATAGTCATGTCCCCTACCTCCTCTATATTTTCCTTGCTAAATTATATATATTCAAAATTATTAATTTTTAGAACAAAAAGCATAAAAATCTCTAAAAACCATTGAAATAAATGTAAATATAATATATAATACCATTATGTAAATATCGTATTATTTAGTGTAAAAAAGGAGACAGGCCTATGAGAAAACTAGTATTACAAACAAAATTACCTAAACGGCGTATTGAAGATGTAATAAAAAGGCGAGTTAGCATACCTTTTACCGTAACTGTTAAACGAGGCCAACTATATGTTTTTTTGCACAACATATAGACGAAGCTGTTGTTGCTTCCATTGCTAGAAGCTTGTGCATGGAAATAGTCTCCATAAGTAAAGCAAGAGCTACTTTAAGACATTAACTAATGTAGTTCTTGTAACAAAAGCAGGAAAAAAGAGGAGTTTAAAATTCTCCTCTTTTTCTTGTTTTGCAATCTGCCAAGGGGAACGTTCTTTTTTGGCAGATTCTATAGTTTTTACCCTAATAAAATTTGATATATTAATATTTGTAGACAAAGACCCGGATTGTTACACCCTAGCTATGTTTTTGTCAAGAATATTAATATATCAAATGACAGATTTGCATGATAAAAAATTCATGGTAATAACTCTGATAGTATAGAATCATCTATTAAATTTTTAAATACAATAGAAATTTTACTTTCAGAAACATTAAATTCTAACATTTCTAATTTATTTTTTTCAATAATAGAAATAACCTTAGAAATCATCTGGGTATTTCTAATGATACCATTACCTACAATAGAAATTCGGCTCACATCTTTTTTCACAACACTTTTTATAGTATTTTCTTCAATAATATCAGAAATCATTGTTCCAGATTTATTATTAAAAGTAGATTTTGTAATAATTGGTATCTTAAATTTTTCTCCTATTTCCACACAACGATGATGTAAAACCTTAGCTCCTTCACTAGATATTTCTAACATTTCTTCATAAGATAATGCAGCCAATTTCTGTGCATTTTCTATTCTATTTGGATCTGTAGTATAAACTCCATCCACATCGGAAAAAATATAACAATTTTTAGCCTCCAACGCAGCTGCAAGCGCAACGGCAGTAGTATCTGAGCCACCTCTTCCTAATGTTGTAATATCTAAATTTTGATTAATTCCTTGAAAACCTGCTACAATAACAATTTTCCCCTGTTCTAATTCTTTTCGTATTCTAGAAGTATCTATATATTCTATCATAGCATTTTGATTGCTATTGTTAGTATAAATTCCGGCTTGCCATCCTGTTAATGATATAGATGGATATCCCATGTTATTTAATAAAATACTCAATTTAGCAGTAGACATTTGTTCCCCTGCACTAAGTAATACATCCATCTCCCTATCTTCTGTTTTATTCGACAATTCTTTCGCTTCTCCAATTAATTTATCTGTTGTTTTTCCTTGAGCAGAAAGGACAACTACAATTTGATGTCCCTTGTCATGTAGTCCTATTATTTTCTGAGCTACTATTTTCAGTTTTTCATTATCCGCAACTGAACTTCCTCCAAATTTTAATACTATTGTGTCCATTTTGGCCACCTCTTAAATAATAATATAGAGAGTCTTATCTAATTCTAAATATGACTCCCTATATTATATGCATGTACTTTTTAATATGTTAAATTTTTATAACTTCATTTTTAAGTAACTTTCTATAAATCCATCAATATCTCCGATTCATAACACCTTCTACATTTCCTACTTCATAATTCGTTCTATGATCTTTCACCATCGTATAAGGACAAAAAACATAAGAACGAATTTGACTTCCCCAAGCGATATCCTTTTGTTCACCTTTTAAATCTTCTATTTTTTCTTTTTGTTCCTGCTCTTTTAAATTTAACAATTTCGACTTTAACATTTTCATGGCTGTTTCTCTATTTTGAATCTGAGAACGTTCTGATTGACAAGCAACTACAATATTAGTAGGAATATGCGTAATCCTAACAGCAGACGAAGTTTTATTGATATGTTGACCACCTGCACCAGAGGCACGATAAGTATCTACTCTTAAATCATCTGGGTTGATTTCAATTTCGATGTCATCTGTTATTTCTGGTAAAACTTCCACAGAAGCAAACGAAGTATGTCTTCTTCCTCCTGCATCAAAAGGAGAAATTCTAACTAAACGATGTACTCCTTTTTCACATTTCATATATCCATAAGCATTTTCGCCAACAACTTCAAATGTAACACTTTTTAATCCTGCTTCTTCACCTTCTAAGTAATCCATTTCTTTCACCTGATATCCATTCTTATTAGCCCATCTTGTATACATACGATATAACATTTCTGCCCAATCTTGTGATTCTGTTCCGCCTGCCCCAGGATGAATAGTAACAATTGCATTATTACTATCATATTTTCCAGATAAAAGTGTAGTGATTTCAAATTTTTCTATATCTTTTTGCAATTTACTTGTGTTTTTTAAAACATCTGATATCATTTCTTCATCAGGTTCTAATACTAACAATTTTGTTAATTCTTGTAAATTATTAATTTCTTCTTCTATTTTCCTATATTCTGTACATCTACCTTTTATTTTCTTTATTTTTCCTAATACTTGTGTCGATTTTTGGCTATCACCCCAAAAATTTTCTTTCATAGTTTCTTTTTCAAGTTTTACTAAATCTGATTCTAATTTAGCAATGTCAAAGTGAATCACCTAAATCCTGTAATTTTTCTTTCAATGCTGAAAGCAGTCTTGTGTTTTCTTCTAATTCTAACATTATTGTTCACTCCTTTTATAAAAAATAGAGGGTGTTTAGCCCTCTGTATTTAAGCATTTTTACCACAACAATTTTTATATTTCTTACCACTTCCACATGGACAAGGGTCATTTCTTCCTACTTTTGGTCCTTCATTTCTAACTGTCCTATCTACATCTGTACCTATTTTAGAACCACCATCAACACTATGAATTGCTTCTAAAGCAGCTCCTGTGATTTTAACAGTTTCTTGTCTTTGAGCTTGACCTTGTTGCCTAATATTCATTAAAATTTTAGTAACATCTACTTTAATATCTTCTACCATTTCTTCAAACATGTCCATACCTTCAATTCTGTATTTTACAACAGGATCTTGTTGTCCATAAGCACGAAGTCCGATACCATCTTTCAATTCGTCCATGCTATCAATATGGTTCATCCATTTTTCATCTACTACTTTAAGCATAACTACTCTTTCAAGTTCTCTCATTTCTTCTGAACCAATATCTTGTTCTTTACTTGCATATTTTTCTAAAGCTCTTTTTTCTAATTCTTCTGAAACTGCCTGTGGATTTGTTTTATTTTCTTTTATATAGTCTAACATGTCTATTCCAAAAATATTCATTATTTCTGTATTTAAAGATTCTGTATTTAACTCTCCTTTTTCACCTTCGACAAACATGTTAACTGTTGCTTGTGCTACTGCATTTATCATATTGATAATATTGTTGTGAATATTTTCACCATCTAAAACTTGTCTTCTTTGTGCATAAATAATTTCTCTTTGTGCATTCATAACATCATCATATTTTAGGACATTTTTACGAATACTAAAGTTTCTTCCTTCTACCTTCTTTTGCGCATTTTCTACTGCCTTAGAAATGATTTTAGAATCAATTGGTAGATTTTCATCAGCACCTAAAGTATTATATACTCTTGTAATAGTATCGCCACCAAATATTTTCATCAAATCATCATCTAAACCAATATAAAACTTAGATTCTCCGACATCACCTTGACGTCCAGAACGTCCACGTAACTGGTTATCAATTCTTCTAGATTCATGTCTTTCTGTACCAATGATTTTTAAACCACCAGCTTGTATTACTTTTTCTTTTTCTTCTTTAATAGATTCATCATATTTCTCAACTAATTTTTTGAATTGTTCTCTTGCTCTTAAGATATCTTGATTATCAGTTTCATAATAAGTATCTGCTTCTTCTATTAATGGAGCTGGCACTCTATTTCTTCTCATTTCATCTTTTGCCAAAAATTCACTATTTCCACCTAGCATAATGTCAGTTCCACGTCCTGCCATGTTAGTTGCAATCGTTACTGCCCCAAATTTACCTGCTTGTGCTACTATTTCAGCTTCTTTTTCGTGATATTTTGCATTTAATACCTCATGCTTAATACCCTCTTGTTTCAACAATTTACTTAATTTTTCAGATTTCTCAATAGATACGGTACCTACTAATACAGGTTGTCCTTTTTTATTACTTTCTTTAATGCTTTCTACAATTGCTCTATATTTAGCATTTTCATTTTTGTAAATAACATCATTTTCGTCTTTACGAATCATTGGTTTATTGGTAGGAATTGCGACAACATCTAAATTATATATTTCTTCAAATTCAGCTTCTTCTGTCATAGCAGTACCTGTCATTCCTGATAATTTATCATACATTCTAAAATAGTTTTGGAATGTAATAGTAGCAAGTGTTTTAGATTCATCTGCAATTTTAACATGTTCTTTAGCTTCTATTGCTTGATGTAATCCATTATTATATCTTCTTCCATACATAATACGTCCTGTAAATTCGTCTACGATTAATACTTCCCCATCTTTTACAATATAGTCAATATCTTTTTTCATAACACCATGCGCACGCAATGCTTGATTAACATGATGAACTAAAGTGGAATTTTCTAAATCATTAAAATTTTCTAAACCAAATGCATCTTCTGCTTTTTTTATTCCTTTTTGAGTTAAAGAAGCTGATTTTGCTTTCAAGTCTACGATATAATCATATTTTTCGTTATCTTCTGCTTGTTCGAAATCTTTCACATCTTCTTCTACAATAACTTTTGGAGTTAATCTTCTAACAAAATCATTTGCCTTTTTATATAAATCTGAAGATTCATTAGCACGACCAGATATAATAAGAGGTGTTCTTGCTTCATCAATTAAAATACTATCAATCTCATCGACAATAGCATAGTGTAATCCTCTTTGCACTAATTGGTCTTTATAAATTACCATATTATCTCTTAGATAATCAAAACCAAATTCATTATTGGTACCATAAGTAACATCTGCATGATAAGCTTCTTGTTTTTGTTTTGGCTCCATACCAGCTATAACTAATCCTACTGTTAATCCTAAAAATTTATATAATTTTCCCATCCATTCACTATCTCTTTTAGCTAAGTAGTCATTTACTGTAATAACATGAACACCTTTTCCTTCTAGCGCATTTAAATATACTGGTAAAGTAGCCACTAATGTTTTTCCTTCACCTGTTTTCATTTCTGCAATTCTACCTTGATGTAATATGATTCCACCAATTAATTGTACATCAAAATGTCTCAATCCTAATACTCTTTTAGAAGCTTCTCTCACAACAGCAAAAGCTTCTGGCAAGATATCATCTAGTGTTTTTCCCTCTTGTAATTGTTTCTTAAAATATTCCGTTTTTCCTCTTAACTCATTATCACTTAATTTTGAAATTTCATCTTCTAATCCATTAATCTTTTCTACTAATGGTTTTACTCTCTTTACTTCTTTTTCGCTATATGTTTTAAATAGTCCCATCTGTTTTGTCCTCCTAGGTTTATATTTTTACTTTGTTACTATATCACTAAAATCCATTTTTAGCAAGCAAATTTTGGAACAAATACAATATTTTTCAAATTTTCTATTACAATTTATTCCAAGGTACACTTTATATTTTTTTACACTGTGTAAGCAATCAAATGAGCAAATTAACCAATGGTTGAAGCAACTTTCATTAATACATTTTGTTCTATAAAAAAGAATATTGCATACAATTTAATATCTTAGTTAGAAATGAGGAATATACATGTTTGTTTATAATGTTAAAATAAATGGAAGCAAAGTATTTAAAATTTTTTTAGCATGCGTTATTGTTATTATTATTTGTATTTTAGCTATTATTTGTTTTAGAATTTTTACTGGTGCTAATCAAGCAAGCAAAAACTCCACTTGTATGCCTCCATCAGGAGTTTCTAAAATATCTGCCAAAAATTATACAAATATATTAAAAACCGTACATGAAAATATTGATAATTACGTTGGAATCAAAATCAATTTTACTGGTTATGTATATCGAGTTTTGGATTTAACAGATAATCAATTTGTTTTAGCTAGAGATATGATTATTTCTTCTGATTTTCAAACAGTGATTGTTGGATTTTTATGTGAATTTGAAAAAGCTAAGGATTATAAAGATAATACTTGGGTTGAAGTGACAGGAGAAATTACAAAGGGAGATTATCATGGAAATATGCCTATCATTAAAGTAACTGATATGAAACAAGTGGATAAACCGAATGAAGAGTTTGTTTATCCACCAGATGAAAGTTATATTCCTACTAGTGGAATATTATAAAAAAAGATAATTATAAAAGTATAACGAATAAAAATAGTTATAATTTTATAATTATCTTTTTTTATCATTATTATTTATCAAAACCTCTTGCTAATTCCGCTATAAAATCTTGTTGCAATTCATCTAATCCTCTCAAGGCATTTTCTGTTAAAGTTGGATTAACACCATTCTGTTCAATAATTTGTCTCGTATTTTTTATACGTTCCAAATATTCTGTAGGATTTGCTAATATATTTCTTCTTTGTTTTTGTCTTTCTGTTAATATTGCATCTTGAAAATCTCTATAATTAGTATCACCTAATTTATAGACTAATTTTGGTTTATTGATATTTTCTCCTCTTGTATATACATTTATTTCGTCACAATATCCTAATCTTTCTAATTCAGCTATTTCATTCATAAAAGAATTATACATTCTTTCTTGTGTTTCTTTTGAAATTCCTCTTGGCGTATCACCATCCTGTAACATTCTTGCTTCTCTCTCAAAACAAGATAATCGGCTAATATAAGAATCTGTTGCTATAATATTAACATTTGTTCTATATCCAGCATCTTTAAATTTCTTTACAAATTCAAAGTCACTTTCTCCTTTATCAAATGTGTTTTCATTTAAGATATTTATATTATTTTTTCTAAGTTCATCAAATATTATTGGTGTAGCAGGTCTAACAAATTGTCTAGTTACTTTATAACATACATCTGGTAATTCTTCTATAGCATCTTCATAATCAGGATGAAACTCTGCTATTTTATCAGAGTTTACAATGGCACACCTTTCCCCTTTTTCTTTTAATGAATTCTTTAGATAACTTTCTACTCCACTTTTTCCAGCACCAGGTCCTGCAACAATAAAGTCAATTTCTGGATTATCTGACCTTCTTGCTGTTGCATAAATATAAGCTAAAAATCTGTCCGCATTGTTTTTTATATCCGCTATTGTTAAATCATATTTACTCATATTAAATCAAACTCCTATTCTTTAATTTCTTTCAAATATTGTTCAAACACTTTTTCTATTGTTTCTTCATCTAATTCATATATTTTATCTTCTTCTTTTGAAAATTCTATGAGTCTTTTCTTGAAATCTTCTAAATTTGTATTTTTATTGTCTCGCATATATTTAGCTATTCTTCTATTTAAAATATCAAGTGCATGTTCCATTTGTAATTCATCTTTCATCTCTTATCCCTCCTTATACCCAATTCTCAATTATTTTTTCGCTAATATTTAAATTTCCATATCCCCTTGCTAAAGAAATTCGTGGCTTATTCTCACCATGATAATCACTGCCACCACTTTTATATAAGCCTTTTTTATCACATAAATTTAACAAATATTGTGTCTCTTTTTCTGTAAAATCTGTATAATAACATTCTATACCATCAATTTCATAGTTATTTATCAAATCATTTATAAATTGTTCTTTGTTTTTTATCCATTTATAAATATATAAATGTGGCATAAAAACTAATCCATTAGCCTTTTTTATTGCATTTATAGCTTCTGTCAAACTAGGATAATCTTCACTTTTATCTATATATAAAATATGTTTAGGGTCATTACAATATTTTCTATTAAACCCTGAAAAAGTTTCCCATAAATCATCTGGAACTTTTTCTCTATTTTCCAAGTGTTTCTTTATTTCTGTATAAATTACAAAACTTGCCCAATCTTTTTTAGGATTCCAACTAATATTTTCTTTATTTGCTAACAGTAATCCCATTTGTTTACACTTATCATATAAAAGATTAAAATACTTTTTTTGTAATACTTCCCTGGATTTGTCCTTATAAAAGTCATTTAGCCATTGTGACATTACTTCAGTATTAATTTTATAACCTAGTACTTCTATTGTTCCACCATTATAATAAACTTTTATTTCAATTCCCTTTATAATAGTGCCAGAAAAAAATCTTGAATAATCTATATTTTTTAGTTCTTCATAACTCTTACAGGTATCATGGTCTGTAATGGAAATATATTTTAATTTTAAGTTTTCAGCTTTTTCAAGTAATTCCTTAACCGAGTCCGTACCATCAGAATTATTGGTATGTATATGCATATCTATCATCTTTATCTCTCCTTTTAATCTATATTATACATAAAACATACAAATATTTCAAGTATTGTAGTAATGAAAAAAATTTTTTCATTAAAAATCAAAGATTTTTTATTGTTATCACTGATGCATTTATTTACTTATTCAATAAGATATGATACAATATACGAAAGTAAATTGAAAGGATGATTATAATATATGAAAAATGAATTAATCTTAATCTTAGACTTTGGTGGTCAATATAATCAATTAATCGCAAGAAGAGTAAGAGAATATAATGTATATTCTGAAGTTGTACCTTACAACATATCTATTGAAAAAATAAAAGAGAAAAATCCAAAAGGTATCATTTTTACTGGTGGCCCAGCTAGTGTATATGGTGAGAACTCTCCTAAATGTGCAGAAGGAATATTTGATTTAGGAATTCCAATCCTAGGAATATGCTATGGTATGCAATTGATGACACATACATTAGGAGGAAACGTATCCAAAGCAAATACAAGAGAATATGGTGCAACTAAAGTAAATATTGATAATACCTCTTCCCTATTCCAAGGATTTGAAAATACAAATGTTTTTTTAATGAGTCATACAGATTTTGTTTCAGAAATTCCCAATGGTTTTCAAACAATTGCTTCCACAGAACATTGTCCGAATGCTGCAATGGAAAATAAAGAAAAAAATTTATACGGAATTCAATTTCACCCTGAAGTTAATCTATCAATCAATGGAACACAAGTAATAAAGAACTTTTTATTTTCTATCTGTCATTGTTCTGGTGATTGGCAAATTTCTTCTTTTGTAGAAGATAGTATCAAAACCTTGAAAGAAAAAATTGGAGATAAAAAAGCTTTATGTGCTTTATCAGGTGGTGTTGACTCCTCTGTTGCCGCTGTCTTATTATCCAAAGCAATCGGAAAAAATTTAACCTGTATCTTTGTAGACCATGGTCTTTTACGTAAAAATGAAGGGGATGAAGTAGAGCAAATCTTTAGAAATCAATTTGATATCAATTTAATTAGAGTAAATGCTAAAGATAGATTTTTAAATAAGCTTGCTGGAATTACAGATCCTGAAAAGAAAAGAAAAATTATTGGAGAAGAATTTATTAGAGTATTTGAAGAAGAAGCCAAAAAAATAGGAACTATTGACTTTTTAGTACAAGGCACTATTTATCCAGATGTTATTGAAAGTGGACTTGGAAAAAGTTCTGTCATTAAAAGTCATCACAATGTAGGGGGATTACCTGACTATGTAGATTTTAAAGAAATTGTAGAACCTTTAAGAGATTTATTTAAAGATGAAGTTCGAAAAACAGGTTTAGAACTAGGAATTCCTGAAAATTTAGTATTTAGACAACCTTTCCCAGGACCAGGATTAGCAATTAGAATTATTGGAGATATTACAGATGATAAACTAACCATCTTAAAAGAAGCAGATAGTATTTTTAGAGAAGAAATTGCAAATGCCGGATTGCATAAAAGTATTAATCAGTATTTTGCAGTACTAACAAATTTAAAATCTGTAGGTGTCATGGGAGATGAAAGAACTTATGATTATACTATTGCATTAAGAGCTGTTGAAACAACTGATTTTATGACTGGTGTTTGGAGCAAAATACCATATGATATTTTAGAAAAAGTATCTTCGAGAATTGTTAATGAAGTAAAACATGTTAATCGTGTTGTGTATGATATTACTTCTAAACCACCTGCAACTATCGAATGGGAATAAAAACTTGGAACCAACGCCAAAAAAATGCCATCGAAACCTGGAACCAATGCCAAATTTTAGGCAATGGTTCCAGGTTTCATTAGCAATTTTTCACCTTTTATCAAAAATTGTCTTAAATACTCCTTGGTCAATCAAATTAGCAAAAATATTTTTAATAATAATCAAAACAATAGGACCAATTAAAAGACCTATAATGCCAATCACTTTAAAGCCAGTATACATGGCAATCAAAGTAAATATAGGATGAACGCCAATATTTTTACTCACTAATTTTGGTTCCAAAAATTGTCTTGCAATTGACATCACAATAAGTAAAACAATAATAGCAATTCCCAAATTAATATCACCATTCAAACCACAAATAATTGCCCAAGGAATCATCACTGTTCCAGAACCTAAAATAGGAAGTGCATCTACAAATCCAATAAATAAAGCCATTAACAATGGATATTGTATATTAAATCCTGCAAATTCTAGAATATATAATCCAATTAGGGTAATAATAAAAGAAACTAATACTAAAGTAGCTTCTGCTTTTAAATATCCTCCTAAGGTAGATATTAGTTCTTTTAAGTGTCTTTGTATTTTTATCATCCAAGTTTTAGGCAAATGATGTTCTATTTGATCTAATATATAAATTTTATCAACACAGATAAAATAAAGAGCAATCACTGTAATTCCTATACAAATAGCAATAGATGGCAAACTAGTGACTACCTCTATTAAACCTGTTAATGCATTTCTTAACCAATTAGAAATTGTAGTTAAGATATCCGTCGTTGAATTCTGTATCACATTTAAAACTTCATCAGATACATGAATTTTGTCAAAATGGAAAGATTGTATAAAAGATTGGAATTGTGCATATGCTTTATCAAAATAGTCATTTAGCCCCTGTAATAAGCTAGACGATTCTGAAAAAATAGTAATAATTCCCCATGTTAATAATCCTAATATAATAACAGATACTAGTAAAAAAATAATAATAGAACTTGTTCTTCTACTCAATTTTGTTTTTTCCATCATTTTTTTAATAGCAGGTTCTATTATCAGAGATATAATAAATGCAACTAAAAATGGCATATAAAAAATGGATAATTTTAATGCAATATATAAGCCCAATAATAAAAATACAACATATAATATGTTTTTCCCAACTCTTGTCCAATATGCCATGTCCAATATCATTTCCATCCTCCTTTTATTGTTATTATATGAAGAAAATAGAATTATATACATTTCAAAAAAAGGAAAAAGGTTTTATCCTTCTTCCCTTTGATACACTTTTTTAAATGGTTACTCAGCGTTTTTATTTTCTCCGTCACAATTACAAATATTTTCTATTGTTGTACAAACTTCTTGTTTTCCAAGTTTTGTATCATTTTGAGCTAAATCACCTATTGTTAAAATTCCAACCACTTTATTATTGCAATCACAAACTGGCAATCTTCTTACTTGATTTTCAGACATTGTTTTTTGTGCTTTTGTCATATCATCTTCTTGATTACATGAACATACTTGACAAGTCATTATATCACTAACTGGTGTTTCTTTTATATTTTTATCACATACGATACTTCTTAATAAAATATCTCTATCTGTTACAATTCCACATAAAGTATTATCTGGTTTGCAAACAGGAATAGAGCCAATATGATTTTCACTCATTAATTTTGCAACTTCATAAACCTTGGTTTCAGGTTTTACACAACAAACTTCATCACACATACAATCTTTAACTTTCATTATTTTTACCACCTTTCAAAAGTTCTCGTTAATAGTTTTAACTTTTTTTCAAATTATATTCTATTTTTTATTTCAATTTATGCTATTTTTTTCCATTTTTTTAAATTTAGAATGATATTAGAAAAACCTAATATATAGCTATTTTCAATCAAAACATATCCGGGGCATAATAACCCTGGTCTTAATTTTCAAATATCTATATATCAGGCTTTTTTGAATTATTAACTATTAACTTAATGTCTTTTTACTTAAAAATGACAAAAATTATACTTCATAGATATTATAATCTTCTAATCCTCTTGGCATCATTGGAGGTCTCATTGGTGGTCTACCTGGTCCTGGACCTCCTGGAAATGGAGGTCTTCCTGGTCCTCCAGGGAATGGTGGTCTAGGTGGTCTTACTGGTGGTCTGTTTCCTGGTCTATTCAATAATTCCCTTAACAATAAAATTTTAATTAAATCTCGTAAATTTCGGTTCAATGGTCTAGGACTTCTTGTTTCTCTTTCTTGTTTTTCTTCTGTTTTTGTTTGTCTATTTTCTCTCGAAGTAGAAGTGTTCCCTCCTACTTCATTCGTTAAATTAATATTAATATTTACTTCATCATTTCCTTCAATTGCAAAATAAATATTATCTGTTAATTGTTCCACTAATTCTTTTGTAATTGGTTCTTGAATGGAGTCACAAGTTTTTGTTACCATAGGAAAAATCAGTTTATATATTTCTGGATAACATTCTTCCAACTCTTTACGATTCATATTTTGCCTATAATTTGAAGTATATTCGTAATTAGGATATGGCATTGCATTGGAATTTTCTGTACACATTGGATATCCTAATATACTTCTTATGTAGTTCTCATAGGATTCATCAAACATAAAATAACCTCCTTACATATTTATTGATATTTTATGCAAGAAGGCCAAATGTGTTCGTCTTTAAATCTGATTTACTAATGTTTTAAATTGATTTCCTCTATCTGCAAAATCCTTAAACATATCAAAACTAGCACTAGCAGGTGAAAATAATACAACATCATTTGGTTTTGCAAGTTTCTTTGCTAAAGTAACCGTTTCTTTTAAATTTTCACACATATAAATATCTAGTTCTTTATGCTGTTTTTCTAATTCTTCTTTGACAACATCAAAAATTTTACCTGCCGTTTGACCTATTAAAATTAAAGCCTTTGCTTTTTCTACAATAGGTCTTGCAAGTGGTTGATAATCCAAATTTTTATCATAACCTCCTGCAATTAAAATAATAGGATTATCAAAAGCATTTAATCCAGAAATAGTTCTCGTTGGAGAAGAACTGGCAGAATCATTATACCATTGCACTTTATCTATTTCTTTTATAAATTCGATACGATGATTAACACTGGTAAAATTTTTTGCAATTTGTGCTGCCTTTTCTGTGTCTACCAAACTACTAGTAGCAGCTATCGCTGTAGCGATATTTTCAAAGTTATGGTTTCCTCTTAAACGTACTTCATCCGTATGTACTAAATGTTTCCTTACTTTATCTTGACATTCTTTTATAACATTACCATCTACAATAAAACCATCTTCTAACTTTTCCTTACTACTAAAGAAAATCACTTTACCTTTTGCTTCTTTAGCACAATTCTTAGTAATCTCATTATCAAAATTTAAAACTAAAATTCCTTTTTCTGTTTGATGTCGAAAGATATTCTTTTTTGCATTTATATATTCTTCATAATCTTTATGAATATTTAAATGATTTGGAGTAATATTAGTAATAACTGCAATATCCGGACTTACTTGCATTCCCATTAATTGAAAACTACTTAATTCTAATACTAAAATATCTTCTGGTCTAATTTGTGGTAATTTCGTAAATAATGGTGTCCCAATATTTCCTCCCAAGTGTGTAGTAAACCCTGATTCTTTTAAAATTGTATTAATCAAGCTAGTGGTTGTTGTTTTGCCATCACTTCCTGTTACTCCAATTATTTTGCAAGGACACATTTCCATTAATAATTCTATTTCTGTTGTAACAATTGCTCCCCTTCCGTGCTTCTTGTTCTAATTCTGGTACAGTTGGCAAACAACTTGGAGACCTAAAAATAACATCAAAACCTTTTAGATTTTGTAAATAGTCTTTTCCAAGCGAAAATGAAAATCCATAATTCGTAATTTTATCCATTGTTTCTTTAGAAATATTATCTATTTCTCTTTGGTCAAATACAGTCACTCTTGCTTTTTTTTCATATAGATAATCTAATAATGGCAAATTGCTTACTCCTAATCCAATAACTGCTACTTTACGAAATCGAATATAAGCATTAAATTCTTCCAATTTTTTATTTTCATATTCCATCTTGTTTTCCTCCTTTTTGTTGTACTATATTATATACTTATCTATTTTTTTCGTTCGCTATTATTGGTTTATTATATATTATTTTTACTAAAAAAACAAATTTTTATGTATATTTTTTTAAAATTTACTTATACTAATCTTGAAATTTGAAATGGAGGTGCTTTTCATGTCAAAGAAAAACAATAAGGAAAATCAAAATAACAAAAACAACAATAATAACAACAATCAAAATAGAAACAATGAAAAACAAAATAATAACAATTGTAGATAGTTTAACTAAAAAGTTGGCATAAATTCCAAATTTAGTTGCTAACTTTTAAAATTAACTTTAAATTAATTCAAGAAAGCCGTTATATATTTATATTTGCAAATTTGAATATATAACGACTTTTCTTGCTCTAATAACAATTAAAATTTCAAATTATACTTATTTCTCTTTTGATAATGAGTATGTAATAATTCATGTGCAAGATGGCTTCCTGGTTTTTCTAAATATTCTGCATAAACCTGTTTTAAAAATGGATTTTCATGCGATTTTCTAATAGTACTTTTCTCATCAATAGAATATAAACAATCCGCTCTTAATTTTCTCACATCCACTTCTGAACGTATTTTAGAACTTTTAATTGGTTGACCACCACCCATAATACATCCACCTGGACATGCCATAATTTCTACAAACTGATAATCTGACTTTCCACTTTTTATTTCTTCTAGGATTTTTTTAGCATTGGCTAACCCACTGGCAGCGACTACTTTTATATCTTTTCCTGCGATATTAACAGTTGCCCTTTTAATTCCTTCTCCTCCACGTACTTGTTCAAAATTAATTTTTTCTAAGTTTTTACCAGTTAAAGTATCTTGTGCAGTTCTTAAAGCTGCTTCCATGACACCACCAGAAACTCCAAAAATAGCTGCTGCTCCAGTCGCTTCCCTCATTGGGTCATCAAACTTGCTATCTTCTAACTTATCAAATTCAATATTTGCCTGTTTTATCATTCTAGAAAGTTCACGAGTAGTGATAACATTATCTACATCAAAAAGTTCTTCTTCTTTCATTTCCGGACGTGAACGTTCAAATTTTTTAGCAATACATGGCATAACAGATACTACATATATTTTCTTAGGGTCAATCCCCTCTTTTTTTGCATAATATGTTTTTAATATAGCGCCAAACATTTGATGTGGTGATTTACAACTAGATAAATGTGGCAATAGTTCTGGATAATTCATTTCTATGTATTTTACCCATCCGGGGACTACAAGAAGTAATCATAGGAAGACAATCATTTTCTTGAAATCTTTGAATAAATTCATTTGCTTCTTCCATAATAGTAAAGTCTGCACCAGTATTGGTATCAAATACTTTATCAAATCCTAATCTTTTTAAAGCTGTTATCATTTTACCTGTTACATTTGTTCCTATTGGCATTCCAAATTCTTCTCCAAGAGCTGCTCTTACTGCTGGTGCGGTTTGTACAATTACATAAGCTTCTGGGTCCTTTAATTTTACCCAAACATCATTAATTGTTTCTTTTTCGTGCAAGGCTCCTGTTGGGCATGCCTCTATACATTGCCCGCAAAAAGTACAATTCACATCATTTAAACTATTGTCTCCTACAGTTGAAATACAAGATTCAAATCCTCTATTAATACAATCAATAGCCCCAATTTCTTGTACATTCTTACATGCGGCAACACATCTTCGGCATAAAATACATTTATTAAAATCTCTTACAATAGAAGGTGACAAATCATCTATTTTGTGTTCTGTTCTTTCTCCTTCAAATTCTACTTGTAATACATTGAATTTTACAGCTAAAGATTGTAATTCACAATTTCCTGAACGAGTACATGTTAAACAATCTTTAGAATGATTAGAAATAATTAAATCTAAAATAACATGTCTTGCTTCTAATACATTTGGTGTATGTGTATGTACTACCATTCCTTCTTCTACTGTTTGAATACAAGAAGTAGCAAAACCTCTACGTCCTTCTACTTCTACAATACACATTCTACAATCTCCAACTTCATTAATATCTTTTAAAAAACATAAAGTTGGGATATCTATTCCAGCCTGTTTTGCTGCTTGCAAAATAGTAGTTCCTTTTGGTACTTTTATTTCTTGACCATCTATTGTTAAAGTTACGATATCTTCTTTCATTTTTTCTCTCCTATCTCCTCTTTTTGAGGCATTTTTTGCAATCTGCCAAAAAAGAACGTCCCCTTTGGCAGATTTAATTTCCAATTGCATGGAATGGGCAACTTGTTAAACAAGTACCGCATTTAATACATTTATCTTGATTGATCACTCTAAGATTTCTTCCTTCTCCTTCAATAGCCTTCACTGGACAATGCTTTTGACAAAGACCACATCCCTTACATTTTTCTTCATCAATAACAATATTAGACAAAGCCTTACATTCTAATGCTTTACATTCTTTTTCAATGGCATGTTGTCTAAATTCTTCTCTAAAATATTTTAAGGTACTAATAACAGGATTTGGAGCACTTTGACCTAAACCACAAATACTAGCTTTTTGAATATTAGCCGCTAACTTTTCTAACTTATAAATATCTAATTCTGAGCCTTCACCAGAACATAGTTTTTCCAATAATTCTAACATTCTCTTGGTTCCAATTCTACAAGGAGTACATTTTCCACAACTTTCACTAACAGTAAATTCTAGATAAAATTTTGCTAAACATACCATACATTTAGTATCATCCATCACAATTAAACCACCTGACCCCATCATAGAACCAATTTCTTTTAAGGATTCATAATCAATCGGTGTATCTAAATGTTCTTTTGGTATACATCCTCCAGATGGACCACCTGTTTGCGCTGCTTTAAATTCTCTGCCATTTGGGATTCCACCTCCAATATCATAAACGATTTCTCTTAAAGTAGTTCCCATTGGTACTTCTACTAATCCGATATTGTTTACATTACCACCTAAAGCAAATACTTTAGTACCTTTTGAATTTTTAGTTCCAATAGATGCGTACCAATCAGCACCATTTAATATAATTTGTGCAATATTACTATAGGTTTCTACATTGTTAATGAGTGTTGGTTTTCCCCATAAACCAGCTTGTGCTGGATAAGGTGGTTTTACTCTTGGTTGTCCCCTCTTTCCTTCTATAGATTCTAAAAGCGCCGTTTCTTCTCCACAAACAAATGCTCCTGCTCCTAATCGTATTTCAATATCAAAATCAAAGTCTGTTCCAAAAATATGCTCTCCTAAAATTCCATATTCTTTAGCCTGTTTAATAGCAATTTCTAACCTTTTTACAGCTATCGGATATTCTGCTCTAACATAAATATATCCTTTATTGGCTCCAATCGTATAAGCAGCAATTGCCATTGCTTCTAAAACACTATGTGGGTCTCCTTCTAAGATACTTCTATCCATAAAAGCACCCGGGTCTCCTTCGTCTGCATTACAAACAACATATTTTTGTTTTCCTTCTGATGCTCTTGTTAAAGCCCATTTCTTTCCTGTTGGGAAACCTGCTCCCCCACGTCCTCTTAATCCTGAGTTGGTAACTACTTCAATTACCTCTTCTGGTGTCATTTCTTTTAATACTTTTTCTAATGCTAAATATCCATCAAATGCGATATATTCATCAATATCTTCTGGGTTACTAACACCACAATTTTTTAGTGCTATTCTTTTTTGTTTTTTATAGAAATTTAATTCATCTAAACTATTTACCTTTTTCCCATCAATGTCTTTGCATAATAATCTCTCTACTCTATTTCCTTCTATAATATGTGTTTGTATAATTTCTTCACAATCCTCTGGCTTTACCATAGCATAAAAAGTATCTTCTGGTCTAATAATAACAATAGGTCCTTTCGCACATAAACCAAAACATCCTGTTTTAATAACTCTTACATTTTCAATCTGTTTTTCTTTTAGGATTGCTTTAAAATTTGCTAAAATCTCTGCAGATTTAGAAGAAGTACATCCTGTACCATGACAAACCAAAATGTGTTTTTCTCTTGTATCTGCTTTTGTATTAATTCTTAAATCTAATTCTTTCTTTTTTTCTGTTCTTATTTTATGAAGTTCTTCCAGAGTTTTCATCTTATACCTCCTCTTTCATTAATTCATCAATTACTTGGTCTAACTTTTGGACAGTAGCTTTCCCATATACTTCACCATTAACCGTAAATACTGGTGCTAACCCACAGGCTCCTACACATCTGGTTTCTTCAATAGAAAACTTTCCGTCTGCTGTTGTTTCTCCTGCTTGAATTTGCAATCTTTCTAATAATCTATCCATTATTTTTTGAGAACCTTTTACAAAACATGCTGTACCTAAACATACAGCTATATGATATTTTCCTTTTGGTTTTAGGGTAAATCTAGAATAAAACGTAATAACACCATAAATTTCTGCCATTGGTATTTTTAAGAATTCTGAAAGTTCTTTTTGAGATTTTAATGAAATATATCCATCATGTTCTTGAATTTCATTTAACATTTGAATCAAATTATCTTTTTCTGGTTGATATCGAGAAAAAAGTTCTTCCAAAAAAGGACTTCTTTCTTTACCACAATTACACTTACAAATTGTTTGATTGGTTTCTTTTTCGTCCATGCCATTTCCTCCTCATTTATATTTATTAATAAACTCTATTTTCATGCTAGCTAAATTATATCAAATTAAATTTTTGATGTCGATAGATTTGTACGTTTTTGTAGAAAAAACTCATATAGCTTTTAATCTCATTGTTCATATATGTATATTATTTTACACTTTGTGTGTCGCAACTTACCAAAATAAATATAAAATGTAAGTTGCTCCAATCGCACTTCGCTAATCGCTCGTTTAGTCGCTTACGCAGTGTAAAATAATATACATATATGAACAAATAATTTTAATTTATTTATGATAAATTTTTAAAATTCTCTATTTTTGACAAATTTTTCATTTTTCTTTTTATATAATATTTTTAAGTTAAGCATTTAACTGGTATCTACTGTATAAAATTTACGATAAGGAGGTAATTACCTTTGAGTTTTGCAACTTGTAAATACTTATATAGCAAAGCTATGTCTACCATAGGTCTTATTAAAATTCTTTTAGACCCTGAGGACACCAAATTTCTAGATAAGAAAAACATTTCGTATCAAAAAAAGATAGAAAACAACAATGTCTACTATATAGTAGACTCTGCAGACTTAAGAGCTCTATTTTGTAACCATTAATTAATACCTTTATACAGTAGATAAAAAGGACCCTCTGTTTTTTTGGAAGGTCCTTTTACTAAATTAATATTTAGTATCTTAAAAAAAATCTTATTTTTAGTTATGTTCAGTCAAATTTTCTAGCTCTTTTATTTTATCACGTATTTCAGCAGCCTTTTCAAATTCCATTTCTGTTGCATATTTTAACATTTCATCTGTTAATTTTGCAATGGCTTCTTTAATATCTTCTTCTTTTTCCAATTTAAATTCTACTCCGATATCCTCTGCATTAATAATGCTAATTGTATCACGAATTGATTTTTGTATTGTTTTTGGAATAATTCCATGTTCTTTATTATATTCTTCCTGTATTCTTCTTCTTCTATTTGTTTCTGAAATTGCTTTTTCCATGCTATCTGTCAATTCATCTGCATACATAATAACAGTACCATCTGTATTTCTAGCAGCACGTCCAATCGTTTGTATTAAAGACCTCTCTGAACGTAAAAATCCTTCTTTATCAGCATCTAGAATAGCCACTAAAGAAACCTCTGGTATATCTAATCCCTCTCTTAAAAGATTAATACCTACTAAAACATCAAATTCCCCTAATCGTAAATTTCGAATAATTGCCATTCTTTCTAATGCCTTTGTTTCAGAATGCATATAATTTACTTTAATATCTAATCCTTTTAAATATTGCGTCAAATCTTCCGCCATTTTTTTTGTTAAGGTAGTTACTAATACTCTTTCTTTTCGTTCTACTCGAATACGAATTTGTTCCAATAAATCATCAATCTGATTTGTTACTGGTTTTACTTCTATTTTAGGGTCTAATAATCCTGTTGGACGAATAATTTGTTCTACTACATTATCTTTACTATGTTCTTTTTCATATTCTGCTGGTGTTGCACTTACAAAAATAACTTGATTCATTCTTTCTTCAAATTCATCAAATTTTAAAGGTCTATTATCAAAAGCAGAAGGCAATCTAAATCCATAGTTAACTAAAGATTCTTTTCTTGCTCTATCTCCATTGTACATCGCTCTAACTTGTGGGATAGTGGCATGTGACTCATCAATCAGTAACAAGAAATCTTTTGGAAAATAATCAAACAACGTATATGGTGGACTTCCTTCTGGTCTTCCACTAATATGTCTAGAATAATTTTCAATACCAGAGCAAAATCCTGTTTCTCTCATCATTTCCATATCAAAATTCGTTCTTTCTTCAATTCTCTGTGCTTCTATCAATTTGTTTTGAGATTTAAAATATTTTACTCTTTCTTCCATTTCTTGTTCTATTGTTACTAATGCTCTTTCCATTTTTTCTTTGGTTGTAACATAATGAGATGCTGGAGAAATCAAAATATGTTTTCTATTTCCTATTGGTTTTCCTGTTAGTGGATTGATTTCCGTTATTTTTTCTATTTCATCTCCCCAAAATTCCACTCTTACAGCTGACTCTGATTGGTCAGAAGGATAAATTTCTACAATATCTCCTTTTGCTCTAAAAGTTCCTCTTTTAAAGTCGATTTCGTTTCTCGTATATTGCATCGTAATTAATTTTTTTAACACAGTATCTCTTGGTTTATTCATTCCGAGTTCTTAAAGATAACATCATTTCTTGATAGTCTACCGGATCTCCTAATCCATAAATACAAGATACAGATGCTACGATAATAACATCTTTTGTTTCAAATAAAGATAATGTAGCTGAATGTCGTAACTTATCTATCTCGTCATTCACAGAAGAGTCCTTTTCTATATAGGTGTCTGATGATGGGATATAGCTTTCTGGTTGATAATAATCATAATAAGAGACAAAATACTCAACATTGTTTTCAGGAAAAAACTCTTTAAATTCACTATATAATTGTCCAGCTAGTGTTTTATTATGTGCTAAAACAAGAGTTGGCTTTTGAACATTTTGAATAATATTTGCCATCGTAAAAGTTTTTCCAGAACCCGTAACACCTAAAAGCGTCTGGAATTTCTTGCCTTGTTTTATACCATTTGATAAGTATTCTATTGCTTTTGGTTGGTCTCCTGTTGGTTTATATTCTGAATGCAATTTAAACATAGTTCCTCCTTAAAATTCAAGTTTCTCTTTTTCTTATTTCTGAATAACAAGTTTATCATCTACACAATCAATCATTACTTTAGTAGAAGGTTTAACCTCTTGTTTTAATATTTTTACAGCAATTAATGTTTCCAATTTTTTAGTAACAAACCTTTTTAATGGTCTTGCCCCATATATTTCATCATAACCATTATCAATCAAATATTTTTTTGCATTATCTGTTAATTCTAATGTAATATGTTTGTCTTCTAACCTTTTTTCCAAATCTACTATTAACAAATCTAATATCTTTGTAACTTCTTCTTTCTTTAGAGGTTTATAAAATACAATTTCATCTAAACGATTTAAAAATTCTGGTCTAAAACTTTTCTTTAATAAATCATTTACCTTTTCTTTAGCCTCTTCTGAAATTTGTCCTTTATCTGTTATACCATCTAATATATACTCTGAACCCAAATTCGAAGTTAATATGATAATGGTATTTTTAAAATCTACTGTTCTTCCTTGAGAATCTGTTATTCTTCCATCATCTAACACTTGTAATAATATATTAAATACATCAGGATGTGCCTTTTCAATTTCATCAAATAATACAACTGAATATGGTTTTCTTCTAACAGCTTCTGTTAATTGTCCACCTTCTTCATAGCCAACATAACCTGGAGGTGCACCAATTAATCTAGAAGTAGAATATTTTTCCATATATTCTGACATATCAATTCTAATCAAATTATGCTCATCATCAAATAAACATTCTGCTAAGCTCTTTGCAAGTTCTGTTTTTCCAACACCTGTTGGACCCAAAAATAGGAAGGAACCTATTGGTTTTTTTGGATCACTAATTCCCGCTCTTGACCTCATGATAGCTTCTGAAACATCTTCAACAGCTTCATCTTGCCCTATTACTCTTTTATGAAGAAGGTCTTTTAAATGTAATATTTTTTCTCTTTCACCTTCCATCAGTTTTGTCACAGGTATACCTGTCCATCTTGAAACAATTTCTGCAATTTCATCTGCTGTTACTTTATTTCTTAATAAAACATTTTCTTTATTATTTTCTTTCTTTTCTTCCTCTTCTAATTGTTTTTGTAATTCAGGTAATTTTCCATATCTCAATTCAGCAACCTTATTTAAATCGTAACTCCTTTCGGCTTGCTCAATTTGTGCATTTGTTTTTTCTATTTCTTCTCTTAATTTTTGTACTTTCTCAATAGATTGTTTTTCATTGTCCCATTTAGCTTTCATGCTATCAAATTTAGTTTTAAGTTCTGATTTTTCTTTTTTAATATCTTCTAATCTTTGTTTTGAGAACTCATCTTTTTCTTTTGATAATGCGGTTTCTTCTATCTCTAATTGCATTATTTTTCTGGAAACTTCGTCTAATTCTACTGGCATTGATTTCATTTCCGTTTTTATTAAACTACATGCTTCATCCACTAAATCTATCGCCTTATCTGGTAAAAATCTATCTGATATATATCGATGAGATAGTGTTGCTGCTGCAATTAAACTATTATCAGAAATCTTTACGCCGTGAAATACTTCATACCTTTCTTTTAAGCCCCTTAAAATAGAAATCGTATCTTCCACACTTGGTTCATCTACTATTACTGGTTGGAAACGTCTTTCCAACGCTTGGTCTTTCTCTATATATTGCCTATATTCATTTAATGTTGTAGCCCCTATACAATGTAATTCTCCTCTTGCAAGCATAGGTTTTAATATGTTTCCTGCATCCATTGCTCCATCTGTTTTTCCTGCTCCAACAATAGTATGAATTTCATCAATAAATAAGATGATTTTTCCTTCACTTTTCTTTACTTCTTGTAAAACTGCTTTTAATCTTTCTTCAAATTCTCCTCTATATTTAGCACCAGCAACTAATGACCCCATATCTAAAGAAAATATCGTGCAATCTTGCAAACCTTCTGGTACATCTCCTCTTACTATTCTTAATGCTAATCCTTCTGCTATTGCTGTCTTTCCGACACCTGGTTCACCAATTAAACATGGATTATTTTTTGTTTTTCTAGATAATATCGTAATTACATTTCTTATTTCTGTATCTCTACCTATTACAGGGTCTAATTTTTGTTCTCTTGCCATTTGCACTAAATCTTGTCCATATTTCTTTAAAGCATCATAAGTACTTTCTGGATTATCACTTGTTACCCTAGTATTACCTCTTACACTTAATAATGCCTTTAAAAAATCATTTTTATTTAAATGGTATTTTTTCAATATTTCCTTGATTTCATTAGTTGGATTATCAAAAATTGCAAGCATAATATGTTCTACTGAAACATATTCATCTTTCATTTTATCTGCTATTTTCTCAGCATTTGTTAATACCATATCAACATCTCGTGAAACATATATGCTATCCGCTCGTCTTGCTCCTCCTACCATTTTAGGGTCATTTTCCACTTTATTTTTGATATCTCTTTCAAAACCATCTGGTACTCCCATTTTATTTAATAGTTCTTTTATCAAACTATCTTCCTGTTCCAATAAAGCTAAAATTAAATGTTCTTCTTCAATTTGAGAGTTCTGATTTTGTACTGCTAAGTCTTGTGCCTTTTGTATTGCTTCTAAAGATTTTTGTGTAAATTTTTGTGCATTCATTTTTCATTCCTCCTAACTTTTTGATTTCATATAACGATATCGTTATTTTTAAAACATTCTCTTTTATTCCTTATTGAATTATATCACATAATTGGCAATGATTCCAGGTTTGAATGCCAAAAAATTGGCATTCAAACCTGGAATCATTGCCAATTTAGTTTTTCCCATTCTAAAAGAAATTTTTCTATTTCTGCATTTAACTTTTGTATCTCATCTTGCAATTCTTTTAGTTTTATATAATCTGAGCAATTTTCATCTTTTAGCATTTCGCTTTGTAATATTTTTATTTTATTTTCTCTTTCTTCTATTTCCGCTTCTATTTTATTAATTTTATTTTTTATCCTAATATTTTGTTTTTTTAATAAATATTGGTTTTTATTCTCACTTTCTGTTTTTTTAACCTCTTGCACTTTCGTCTGTCTTTCCTCTTTATTAGGCTGGTCACATAATTTTTCCTTATGAGATACATACTCTTGATATGTCCCTTGAAAAAAAGTTACTTTTGTTGGTTCAAATTCTAAAATAGAATCTGCCAATTTATTAACAAAATATCTATCATGGGAAACAAATAAAATAGTTCCTTGATAATTTAACAAAATTTCTTCCAAACTCTCTTTACCAACAATATCCATATGATTGGTAGGTTCATCTAATAATAATAAATTTGGTTTTTTCGTTAAAATTTCGCACAAATGTAATCTTGATTTTTCTCCTCCTGAAAGCATTTTTATTTTTTTGAAAACATCATCTCCTGAAAACAAAAAAGTTCCTAATATGGTTCTTGCTTCAGTTGTTGTTAATTTTGGGAAATGATTACTAAAGTCATCAAATACCGTTATTTCTTGATTTTCGAACTCCATTTGTTGGTCAAAATATGCTTTTTGCACATGATAACCGAATTCTATATCGCCTGCGATTTTAGTTGTTTTTCCAATTAATGTTTTTAATAGAGTAGATTTTCCTATTCCGTTTTCTCCTATTATCCCTAAACGCTGTCCTCTATATAAATCAAAGGACAGTTTAGCTAATGGTTTATCATATCCAATTTCCAAATCCTTTACTGTTAATACCATTTTCCCACTTTCTATTTCTACCTCACCAGTGGTATGGAATGTTTTTAAATCAAATTTATTAGGTTCTTGAATGATTGTCATTTGTTCAATTTTCTTTAATTTAGAAAGTGCCATTTTAGCCTTTGTTGGCTTATACCTAAACCTATCTGCAATTGCTTTTAACCTTCTTATCTCTGCTTGCTGGTACTCATAATCTTTTAATTGTTTTTCATAATTTTCTTTTTTCTGTTTTTCGAAGGAAGCATAATTTCCTTTATATTCTTTGATAGAAGCATATTCTATTTCATAAACTTTATTCACAATCCTATCTAGAAACATTCTATCATGTGATACAATTACGACTGATTTTGGATAATCTTTTAAGTATTTTTCTAACCATTCTATTGCTGTAATATCTAAGTGGTTTGTTGGTTCATCTAATAATAAAATATCAGGTTTACTAAGTAATAATCTTAAAAAAGCTATTTTAGTTTTTTGCCCTCCAGAAAATTGGTCTATTCTTTTGTTCTGGTCTTCTTTTGAAAAACCAAATTTTTTCATGGCTGTTTCATATTCTTTCTGGTAGGTATAACCGCCTTGAAACTCGAATTTTTCTAAATCTTTGGTGTAATTTTCAATTAACTCTGAAGAACTTTGTGTTTGTAATTGTTCAGCCATTTTGTTTATTTTCTTTTCTAATTCTACTAATGGTTGATAAGCTTTTAATATTTCTTCTAACATGGTACTAGAAGAGTTTTCAAATTCTATTTGTTTTAGATATCCTATTTTAGGAGTTCCTTGCTTATATATTGCAAATTTGCTTTCTCCTATTCCTTCTTCTAACATAGAATTATCTACGATTGCTTTTAATAATGTTGTTTTTCCACTCCCATTTCTTCCTACTATTGCTATTTTATCTTTTTCTTTAATTTCAAAATTGATTTCTTCTAATATTGTGTCTGCTCCATAGGAGATAGAAGCATTTACTATTTTGTAATTCATTTTTTTGACTCCCTTTACTGCATTTTTTGTTTGTATATATGTATCAAAATTATAACATAAAAAGAAAAATTACTCTATCATTCTTATAAAATAATTTTTCTTTTTTGTACCTATTTAACGGTAACTATAATACTTAGAAAATGCATTTTCTAATATCTGCATAGCAGGTTTTTCTGAATTTAAAACAGTTGATATATTGATATTTGTAGACAAAGGTCCGGATTGTTAAACCCAAACTATGTTTTTGTCAAAAATATTAATATACCAACTGTTTATTAGTATTTTTACTGTAAATTGTAACAATATTCTAGTTATTTTTATCTTTATAAATTCTAATCATATCACCCAAAGACATCTTAGTTCCATAATTCAAAATCGCATTAGAATATATTTTAATAGCCACATTTGCAACAATTAAAATAGTTACTACCAAAATTGCTAAAGAAATAACAACATCTGTTACACTTGCCACTCCCATCATAATTCTAAATGGCATACAAAACGGTGATGATATTGGAAACATAGAAGCAAACACATTTAGATTACTAGTTGGATTCATCATTGTGAAATAAGATAAGTAGAATCCTATTACTGCTAAAATGGCAACAGGAGTATTGGCAGATTGTATATCCTCTGGCTTACTTACAGTAGAACCTGTTAATGCATAAAGTAACGCATATGCAAAATATCCAAGTATAAAATATATAATTGTAATAATTGCTAAGTATGGTGTAAATTTAGACATATCTAGCACAGATTCTAAAACACCTGGTTCTAAGAACAATTTTGCAGATATTAATGCAACTGCTACAAATAAACATACTTGCACTAATCCAACAATACCAATTCCTATGGTTTTTCCCATTACAATTGTTCTTGGAGATGTCGATGTTACTAATGTTTCCATTATTTTTGAAGTTTTTTCTGTTGTAATGGAACTAGATACTTGGTAAGCACAAAAATAAATAGCATAAAATAATACTAAAGATAATATCATAATAACTGCTAAATTTCCACTTACTTCTTGCTCTTCTGTCTGTTCTATATGATATTCAAAATTAGGTGTTAAAGATTGTAATTGTTCTTGTGTTAATCCCAATTTTGATATCTGCAAATTTGTATAGGTAGTACTTATTGCATTTATTAAATCTTCTGGCACACTAGAAATAGTAGCTATATTTTTTACGATATATCTCAATTGATAAGCATTCACATTTTCTGTACTTTTCTCTATGATAATTGCTTCACTTATTTCTTCGTTCTCAATTTTACTTTTTACATCTTCAAATGTTAGTTTTTCATTTGAAGTTTGTACCTGATATCCTAAATCCATAGAATTTAAAGCATCTAATGTTCCTTCAAATACATTTTCAGAATCTACTATTAATAACTGTTTGCCTCCGGTATTTTGCCCATTATTATCATTACTAAAAAAGCGGAAGATATTTGGTATATTAAATCCTACTACAATTAAAAGTAAAATAATAATAGTTGTAACAATAAATGACTTTCGTTTTAACATTTCTTTCATCGTAAAAATAGTCACAGTTTTTAAATCTTTCATTTTACTCACCCACCTTTTCTATAAATATGTCATTCAATGTTGGTTTTTTAATCTCAAATTTATTAATCTCAACATTGTCTTTTACTAGTTTTTGTAATAATTGGTGAGCCGCTTCTTCTGATTTTATTTTAATAGTATAATCATTATTTTTTGAAAATTCTATTGTCATATCCTCATTATTGATATAATTATCAATAGCAACATTAGTAGACATTTCTAATCTATTGGCTGGATAAGTTTCTTTTATCTCTTTTAAATTTCCTTGTAATACAGTCTTTCCTTTATTTAAAATTAAAATATCACTACAGAACTCTTCAATAGATGCCATTTGATGGCTAGACATGATAATATATTTTCCCTGTTTTACTAAATCTATAATAACATTTTTTAAAATCTCACTATTAACAGGGTCTAATCCACTAAAAGGTTCATCCAAAACAATTAATTCAGGATTATGCAAAATAGCAGTCATAAACTGAATTTTTTGTTGATTTCCTTTAGATAATTTTTCCGCTGGCATAGGTATATATTCTTCTACTTTTAATATCTTTGCCCATTTACGAATAGCTTCTCCCGCTTCTTGCTTTTTCATTCCTTTTAATTCTGCAAAATACATTAATTGGTCATAAATCTTAGTTTTAGGATATACTCCTCTTTCTTCTGGAAGATATCCGAAATTTACATGTTTTCTTTCAACAGATTTTCCATTCCAAGTAATTTCACCTGTATCCTTTTTTATAATTCCAAGTAACATTCTAATCGTTGTTGTTTTTCCTGCACCATTGGTTCCTAAAAGTCCAAATACACCTGGTTTATTCACTTCAAAAGAAATATTTTGAACAGCCTGTTTGCCAATAAATGCTTTAGATACATTTTGCAATTTTAGTCCCATTTTTGCTCCCCTTCCTTTTCTACTATATCATCAATTTATTATCTATATCCCCTTCTACAATCGCTTTAGAGATATAGCTTTTTAACTGTCCGTATTATATATGATGATATCTATTTTGACAATATTTTTATGACATTTTTTAATTTTTGTCATTTTTTATTATCTTTCATTTCACATAATACTAAACTCCCATTGTCATGGTTTCTGGTAAGGTAGAGCCTCCATCTATTACAATTCCTTGTCCAGTAATATAAGAGCTTTCATCACTTGCTAAAAAGGCTGCTAATTCCCCTAATTCTTCTATCGTTCCCAATCTTTTCATTGGTATTCCTAGAGCAATTCCTTTTACCACATCTTCTGGATTGTTACTATCTGTTTCTTTTGCCATTCCCTCTACCATTGGTGTCATAATATATCCTGGTAAAATAGCATTAACTCGTATTCCTTTATCCACCATTTCTGCTGCTAAACTTTTGGTAAATCCTAATAATGCTGCTTTTGTTGTTGCATATGCTACTTCTACACTATCTGCAACCATTGGTCCTGTTACACTTGATAAATTTACTATTGCTGTATTTTTTTGTTTTTCCATATACTTAATACAAGACTTACTTACATTCCATGTTCCTTTTATATTGATATCAAAGTGAAAATCTCTTAATTCATTATTCATCTTCATAAAGTTTTCTAATCTACATACCCCTGCATTATTAATCAAAATGTCTATTTTCCCAAACTTTTCTATTGTTTTTTCAATAGCCTCCTCTACTTTGTCTTCTTGTCTGATATCCACCATATATCCTTCTACATTTTCAGGATATTCTTTCTTTAACTCTTCCACTGTTTGAGATAATTTTTCCGCATAATCTAATATCGCAACTTTTGCACCATATTTCAAAAATACCTTTACAATTCCTAAACCATTTCCCATGGCTCCTCCTGTTACAACTGCTACTTTGTTTTCTAATTTTTTCATAAAAAACTCCTTTCTTGTTATCCTATTCTAATGATAACCTTTTCTTTTGATTTTTAACATTTTTAGTGTATCATACCCACTCTAAAAAGTCTAGCCAATAGTATCTTTTGGAAATTCTATATAAAACACAATAAATTCATCCTTATTTTCTGCATAAATAATGCCATGATGTAATTCTATAATTTGTTTGGTAATCGCTAACCCTAATCCTGCTCCACCTGTATTAGAAGTTCTTGATTCATCAACTCTATAAAATTTATCAAATATTTTGTCTAATTTATATTCTGGTATTTTATCACCTTTATTTTTAAATACAATTTGTATCTTATCTTCATCTTCTTTTACCTCTATTTTAATAGCAGTATTTGCATAACTATAGCTAATTGCATTTTTTAATAAATTTCCAAATGCTCTTGCAAGTTTATCTCCATCTCCCAGAAACGGAATTGTTTTAGGTTTATTTAAAATGCATTCTAAGTTTTTTTCTTGTAACATTGGATAAGATTCTTCTACTAACTGTTCTAACAAAAATGCTAAATCTATTTTTTGTTTTGTAATCGGCATAGACTGTAAATTATATCTTGTGATATCAAAAAATTGATTAGTTAAATCCTCTACTCTTAATGCTTTTTTCAATGCTATATTCAAATATTTTTCCTGTAAGTTTTTAGGTATTTCTTTTTCATCAGTCAATAATGTTAAATATCCTATAATAGATGTCAATGGTGTTTTTAAGTCATGTGCCATATACATGATTAAATCATTCTTTTTTTGCATCTCTTCTTTTGCTTTATTCTGATTTGATATCAAATCAATTCTTATATTATTTAATCTACTTTCTAGCATAAATAAATGATTTGATAATTTCACTTGTTTTTCTGGCTCTTTTAATATTTCGTCCATGGCAGATAAAATTTCTACCAAATTATTATTTACATTTCTAAGAACAACAAAAGAAACCATAGCAAAAATTACAAAACACATGATTCCTGCTAACAGCATTTTATTTTCCACACACCAAATATACATATCTCTATTTATATTAGATAAGCTATTTGCTATATTATCATTATAAATACCATCTATTAATATACATAATAGAAAAATAATTCCAACACTATATCCTAATATTTTTATCATAGATTGTATTGCTATCCTATTTTTTAGTTTTTCAAATTCTTCATTTTTCAATTTTATATCCCACTCCCCACACTGTTTTGATAAATTTTGGATTTCTCGTATCTTCTTTCAACTTTTCTCTTATTCTTCTAATATGTACCATAACAGTATTATTATTTTCCAAATATTTTTCTTTCCATACTTTTTCAAATAATTCTTCCGAACTTACCACATGTCCTCTATGATTTGCTAAATACAGTAATATATCAAATTCTAGTGGTGTTAATTCAATCTCCTTATCATATAACAAGCATTGATGTGTTTGTCTGTTAATTTCTAACCCATGAATATAGATACTTTCCTCTTCCTTCTTTTCATTGTATTTTGTATATCTTCTAATTGCTGATTTTACTCTTGCAACTAATTCTAGAGGATTAAATGGTTTTGTGATATAATCATCTGCTCCCAGTGTTAATCCTGTAATTTTATCTTTATCCTCGATTTTTGCTGTAAGCATGATAATCGGAAAATTCAAATTTTTTTCTCTAATATATTTGCAAATTTCGAACCCATCTTTTCCTGCTATCATGACATCTAATATTGCTAAATCCAAGTCTATTGTATCGATACAATGGATAGCTTCTTCTGAAGTATTAAATTTATAGGTATGATAATTCTCATTTTTTAAATATAATTCCACTAAATCTGCAATTTCTTTTTCATCATCTAATATTAAAACATTCATTTCGCATCCTTCTTTCTTATTGATTATAGCATATTTATATGCTTTTTTCATTCCATCTTTAAAATGTAAGAAAAATTTAAGATTTTATTAATAGTTTCTTAAAACTATTTTGTTGCTTAATCTGTATAATAAAGACAAGTTTTGAAGGGGGAATCTCAAATGAAAAAAAGAACAAAAAAATGGAACATCAAAAAAATAATACTATTTTTATTTATTATCGCTATGATACTTTATCTCTTTCCTAAAGATAAATGGTTTAATTCTAATAATTTTCATATTTCAGATATTTTTGGAATCAATTCTAATGATAAAATAATCAAATTAGATGATAATAAAAATTATGCTGGAAAAGGGCAAGAAAAAGTAAAAAATAAAGATGGATATTTCACAACATTTACAACAGAAGAAAAAAATAAAAAAACTTATATAGAATATAAACAAAATGGAAATTCTTCTTGGAGTAATCACTCTTATTGGGGCTCTACTATGGCTGAAAATGGATGTGGCATAACAGTTATGTCTATTATACTCAGTGGTTATGGTAAAAATGATACACCAGAAGATTTAAGAAAAAAATATTACCCAGTAATGGACTATGAAAAATTTTCTGAAGAATTATCCTCCACCTTTGGAATAAAAAACTCCGATTTTTATTATGATTCTATTCATTTATCAAATGACTCTATCATAGAACATTTAAAATCTAATAGACCTATTATTATTTGTGTTTGGAATAACCCAAGCAATAATCGTTGGACTACCGCTTCTCATTATATGGCTCTTCTTGCTGCTGATGATAATAATATGGTTTATGTTTCTAATCCAAATCGGTGGAGAAAATGATAGTAAAAGTTCAGGATGGTATGATATTGATGAAATCACACCATATCTTGCTAAAGCATTGTATATAGAGGATTATACCTAATTCATCCCATTTGTATATCTGCCATCTCAAAATAGATAACCTTCCCTAAATCCTCTAAAGAAAGTTCTACTTGATAGCCAATTTTGCCACCACTAAAAATAATCGTTTTAAAATCTTTAGCAGTTCTATCGATTACGGTTTTGAACTGCTTTTTCATTCCAATAGGAGAACAACCACCATGTATATATCCAGTTAAAGGTAATAATTCTTTAGATTTTACCATTGTTATGCTCTTTTCTTTTACGCTACTAGCTGCTTTTTTTAAATCTAATTCTTTATCCACAGGAATTAAAAACACGTAATTTGCCTTTGTATTTCCAACTGTAACTAATGTTTTAAAAACCTGATTAGGATTTTGTTTTAATGCAGTTGCTACTTCTACTCCACTAATTGCATCTGTGTCTGCATAACAATGGCTTACGTATTTTATATTTTTTTGTTCTAATATTCTCATTACATTCGTTTTATTTGAATTTTGTTTCATTGTTCCCCCTACTTTTTTGTTTCCTACTATTTCATAAAATTTTTTCTATATTTCTTTTAATACTAATGCCTTTTTAGGACAGAAATTGGAACATTTACCACAACTTATACATTTATCATAATCTATGCTAGGTGCTTCAAAATCTTTTTGTGATAATGCTCCTACAGGACAAATTTTTACAGCAGGACATTTATGATTTTGTGGACAATTTTTTAATTCTATTTCTAATTTTTTTCCCATTCTAATCCTCCTCTCTTTAAATTTATATGTTCTTTCTTAAAAAAAGTTTCTAAAAGGTTGTAATATTACTATTAATAAAATTGCTAGTATATGTGTTATAAGCAAAATGACAACAGACATTGTCATACCATATTCTTTTTTTCTATATTTAACGTACCATATTCCTAATACAATAAAGAAGATGATACAACAAATAATAACAATAATATTAAATGGATTTCTGTATGGATAGCGATAAAATTTATCCAGTCTAATAGTCCATTGTATAAAACCATAACAATAGAGTGCCAAACAATAAACGATAAAATTGGATATTGTTAAAGTTATAATTTTGCGCCATTCGTTTGAATCTGATTGTATTACAGATTGATTTCCTTTTATGATGAAAAATAAGATTGCTATTATAATTGTACTAAACGATATAACCGTTTCCATATTTGATACCTCGATAAATATTATCTTTTGCTACAATTATACAGTAAAAGACAGATAATTTCAACTTATTTATCTGCCTTACATTTGTTATTAAATGATTGAGAAAACAATTAATAAAATTCCAACTATTACAAAAATGCCACCCCATACTCTAAGAACAACTTTCATTTTAGGATTCTTTAATAATTTATCTGGAATTCTAGGGCTTTTAAGCCTCATAAAAAATTGAGGAACTAAAACCATAAAAATTGCAACTATTGTAATTAAAATTCCTGTAATTAACATACAATACCTCCTACTTATAAATTACTATTGTTTACAAACTACTATTTTTATCTCCATTAGGTATATTCAAAGTAATATTCTTTTTAGTGCTATCAAATCTACTTCATTCCTTTGGCTTACAAATATTACTTTAATTATTCATTATTTAGAAAATTCATTACTAAATCAATAATTACATCTTTTTCTTTTGGATTTGACTCAGCAATAAGTAATGTTAGTGCTGCGAGTGTATTATTGTCAATAACTTGCCTTTCATTTTTATATAAAATTCCGTAAAAATTTAAAAAATATATAAATAAAGTAGCTGCAATTCTTTTGTTTCCATCAGCAAAAACATGATTTTTAACTATTAAATATAAGAAATTTGCTCCTTTTTCTTCTATACTTTTGTATATATCTTGTCCATCAAAACTTTGATATATATTACCTATTATTGATTCTAAGCCTTTATCTCTTTCTACTGCAAATAGGGTACTTTCTTCATTAAATCTCAATTTATTTATAATATTTATGCAATCTTCGTACTTTATTTTTCTTTTATCAATATTTCCTTCTATTTTCTTTAATGTTTTATGGTCATAATCATCTAATAAATCTAGAGCCTTTGAATATTCGCCAATTACTTTTAATATTTCCTTCGCATCAGAGCTTTCTAATCTTTCATCAATTCTATTAGCAATATCAATTAATTTTACTGTTTTTTCTAAATATTCTAATCTTCTTTGATTAACAGCATATCCTTTTAGCATATAATCTTTTAAAACCTTGTTTGCCCATTGCCTAAAAATCACACCATTCTTTGATTTAACTCTATAGCCAACAGATATTATTACATCTAAATTATAAATCTTTGATTTTCGTCCTCCAGAACTTTTATCGGAAATTCCGATAGAAGTTTTTTCTTCTAATTCGCCTTCTTTAAAAATATTATTAATATGCTCACTCAAAGTAGATTGCTTGACATCAAATAATATTCCCATTTGTGCTTGAGTTAACCACACAGTATCTTCTTTTAAATTTACTTCTAACTTTACTCCTTGATTTTCAAATAAAATAATTTCATTCTTTTTTTCGTTCATAAGAACACATCCTTTATATAAAATTTAGTTCTTACAATTTTTATTTTTCCATATACTATCACTTTTATTACTATTTGAACTATTGTTTGTATTTTATAATATCTTCTATTCAATGTCAACTTAAATTTAATTTATTTTATATGATTTTTGGTTTGTATTATCAAAGTTTTGTGCAATAAGAGATAGGAGCATAATATAAAACAGCCATAAACCTCTACTTCTACTAATTCAAGGCTTTTAGCTGTTTATTGCTTACAAATATCTATCATATTACTTTATTAATATTTTATATCTATCTTTATTATAATCACTTGTTATATTAATATTCTTATGACTTTCTAAAATCAATTTTAAGACATTTTTTTGTTTTGTCTATATAATTTTATATTTAATTATTTTATTATTATAATTTTTAAATTCTATCTATAATTTTTTATTATCTTATACTAAATTTTTTGAAAAATCTTCAAAGTGCCTATTTTTCTATATTTGCCTTATTTTATAGACAACAAACTTGTTAAGTTTATAATTAAAATGTCTTAAAAACGATTCTAAAGTTTAACAAATTATAATTATTTAACTTATAAACAATTTAATAAATTAAAATGATAAATTACATTATTGAAGTGAACCCAAATTATTAGACAAAAAAGTTTAATAAAGAGGGTTTATTTGTATGAGTAAATATTCAGGTGAGTTCAAATGCTCGCTTTTTAAATTCTAATATTTGATATAAAAATTTTATAATTTAAACATTGCACAAAATTTTTATATAATTTAATTTATTATAATAATTTTTTTTTTATAATTAATTTATTTTTAATTTACTATTTTAATTTGATTTTATATTATTTATTCCATTAAAATATTTTTTCTAAAAATTGTTTCACAGTTCTGTTTATTTTTAATTAATATATATTAGTGTAATTTTTATTTATAATTATTTTATTGTTTTAGAAAATTATACACTCCTCCTCTTCCCTTCTTCTTGCTTTTGCTTTGATAAAAAATAGAGAATATTAGTATTTTAATATTCTCCGTATAAATTTATCTTTCATCTAAAGATTTTGAATTATCTCTATTTTTATGCTTTAATGGTAATCCTGTATTTTCGATATTTA
>CALXCD010000007.1 GCA_944386715.1 uncultured Clostridia bacterium | reverse complement strand
ATATACAGGAAGTAAAGAAATCACATTTGAAATAGAAAAAGCTCAAATAGAAGCAAAAATAAGTGGATATACTGGAATATATGATGGAACAAACCATGGAATAAGTATAGAAGTAATAAAACCAGAAGAAGGAGCGACCATAAAATATGGAACAGAAGAAGGAAATTGCACACAAACAATATCACCAACTTATACAGATCCTGGAACATATACGATATATTATGAAATAACAGCAGAAAACTATGAAACTAAAACAGGAAGCGAGCAAATAAAAATATCATTAAAAACAATAGAAAATGCAAAGGTTACTTTAGAAAATACAGAATATATCTATGATGGAACTGAAAAACAACCAGAAGTAGTAGTAAAAGACGAAGATACCATCCTAACAAAAGGAGTCGATTATACAATAAGCTATATCGATAATATAAATGCAGGAACAGCCAAAGTGATAATAGCAGGAAAAGGGATATATACAGGAAGTAAAGAAATCACATTTGAAATAGAAAAAGCTCAAATAGAAGCAAAAATAAGTGGATATACTGGAACATATGATGGAATAAACCATGGAATAAGTATAGAAGTAATAAAACCAGAAGAAGGAGCGACCATAAAATATGGAACAGAAGAAGGGAATTGTACGCAAACAGTATCACCAACTTATACAAACCCTGGAACATATATGATATATTATGAAATAACAGCAGAAAACTATGAAACAAAAACAGGTAATGCTCAGATACAAATAAAAGAAAAACAAGAAGAGATAAAGCCAATCATAGAAATAAATGTAAACGAATATACCGGGATATATGATGGAACAAACCATGGAATAAGTATAGAAGTAATAAAACCGGCAGAAGGAGCAACGATAAAATACGCGACAGAAGATGGAAATTATATATTAACACAAACACCAATGTACAAAAATGCAGGAACCTATACTATATATTATGAAATAACAGCAAAAGGATATGAAACAAAAACAGGAAGCGCACAAATAAAAATAAATAAAAAAGATATATCACAAATAAAAGTAAATTTAAAAACAACCAGTTATATATATGACGGAGAAGAAAAACAACCAGAAGTAGAAGTAAATGACGGAAATACAATTTTAATGAAAGATATGGACTATACTTTAAAATATTCAAATAATATAAATATAGGAACAGCAACAGTAACTATTGAAGGAAAAAGAAACTATACTGGAATAATAACAAAAGAGTTTGAAATAAGAGAAAAAAAAGAAACACAAAAACCTAATGAGGATAATATAACATCACCAACTGAAGAAGACGAAATAGACAATAATAAAAATCCAGAAGAAAGTCAAAAAGATAATAGCATTGCTACAGGAATAATACCTAAAGCTGGTATAAAAAAGAGTTTTATAATAATAGGAATAGGAATAACTATTGTCACATCCATAATTTGTTTTATAAAATATAAAAAGTGGAATATTTAAACAAAATTAAGTAACTAAAAAACAATCCTTTCATATAATATAAAAAGATAATATATATGGGAGGATTTTTATTATGGCAAAAATTCTAGTATTTAATAATGACACAGATAGAATGGAAACCTATTATAGAGGAGAATCAGAACCTATGCCATATAACACGAATGGAACATTAAGAGTAAGAGAATTTAGAGGTTCTAGCAAAAGCAATATATTATGGACAACAAAAAGATGTATGCAAAGTTGGAATAGTCAAAGATATATTTTTGGAGCACCAATACCAGTAGGATTTGCATTTAAAAGACCGTATGAAGGAGGACATGGAAACCAAAGTCAACATTATGCAGGAGTAGCATTTGATGTAGGTCAAAGACTAAGCAATTCAGAAAGAATACGACTATGGGATTCGGCAAATAATTCAGGGGTTTGGTATTACGTGGAGCCAATTTCTTTAACTCCGACGTGGGTACATTTTGATAAATAGAGATATTATTGTTACAAGCATAGACCATAAAAATAATCTATGCTTGTATTTTTGGAAATAGCTTTAATTTAAAATCGTCTTTATCAGAAGGATTGATTTTTGTGTATTCTACTTTTTCTAACACATCTTTTAGCAGGTTATTCTTCATCTTAATGTCATCAGTTTCGTAATAACTATCTATTACTTTTTCTATTTTAGGAATCAGAATTTCTTTATTATTTTTTCTTTTTAAAATATTTTTATTTTCTTTTTCTAATTCTTCTATATGTTCATTAATATCTTTTATTTGTTGCTTTAAATAATTTGAACGTTCTAGAAACACTTCATTTGTATAAATTCCCTGTTCCAATAAATCATAGGTTTTATTTAATTGAGATTTATTTTTATCTAATTCATTTTTAAAATCGTCGATATTTTTATTATTTATATCTAATAAAGAAATAATATCAGAATCATCATTATTAATTATTTTTATTTTATAATCAGAAAGTAGAAGCTTTAATGATTTTAGTAAACGTTCTTCTACAAAATTTATATTACTGCCAATGTTTTCTTTGCACTTTCTGCAGCAAATCCTAACATCATTTCTGTTTGAATAGGTAATTCTTTCTAAAGCTCTTCCACAAATTCCACATTTCAAGATAGAAGCCATTGGATTTTTTAAGGAATAATCTACTTTGGTTCGATTGGTTAAATTGCTTTTTCGTATATTTTGAGCCTTATTCCATGTATTTAAATCAATTATTGGTTTATGTAAGCCGTCTACATATATGATGTTACTATTTTCATTTTTTACTCTAACGATTTCACCATTTACAACTTTTTTTAATGTTGCCTTATCTTCATATTTAATTTTTCCTATATAGACAGGATTAGTAAGAATGTGTGTTATGCTGGATTTAGTAAATTTATTACTTCTACGAGGCTTAAAACCTAATCTATTAAGTTCGTTGCAGATAAACTCTAATCCGTTGCCGTTGCAATATAAATCAAAAATTAATTTTATCATATTTGATTCATGCTCATCTATTTTTAAAGAATAGCCTTTTTGCTTAGGAAGTTTGTATTTCTTATATCCATAAGGGGCAGAAGCACCGACGTGCTTGCCTTCATTAACACTAGACAGTATCCCTTCATGAAGTCTTTGATTGATTTTTTTGTATTCTCTCCTAGACATAAATAATCCAAATTCAAAATATTCTTCATCGTAATCATTGTTAGGGTCATAAGTTTTTAAAGGAGTTATAATTTTAGTATTTGAATATTGAAAAGCATTAGATACTATTCCTTGGTCTAAAGTGTTTCCTCTTGCTAAACGTTCTACTTCAACAACTAACACACCCGTCCACATTCCATTTTCGACATCTGTTAATAATTGTTGCATAACAGGTCTTGCTGATATAGTTTCACCTGATACAACTTCTCTATAAAATTTACTTATTTTAATTCCAACAGAATCAGCATAGTCTTTCAATCTTTTTTCATGCCTTGCTAATGTTTCGCCTTGACCGTGAGCTTCTGCTTCCATATCTTTTCTTGATTTTCTAAGATAACAACAATAATATTCCATATTATTATTTGTATTAAAATCCATATAAAAAATACCTCCATTTTCAACAAATTTGTTAATAAACTATTGAAAACGAAGATAATTTCATATATAATATAAAAGTAAACGCTTTCAATAGTGTTTATTCGTGAGAATTTATGTACCGTGTCGCAAACTTGGAGCATAAATTCTCTTTTTTAAAATTCTCTTTTTAATTGTTTTACTATACCCACTATTGTAACAGGTATAGTTTTCATTTCATCATTAGTGAATATAAGTGGCTCATAATTAGGATTAAATGGTTGTAAAACAATACTAGTATCATTTTTTCTACCTTTTTTTATTGTAGCTTCATCTCCATTTATGATAGCTACTACTAAATCACCATTTTCGAAATCTTCTTGCTTCTTTATAATTACTATATCATCTTCTATTAAGACAGGAGACATACTATCGCCTTTTATTTTCAATGCAAAATAGTCAAAACCGTCCTTGATAATATCTTTATCTACTTCTATCATACCTTCCCAATTTTCTTGTGCCATGTAGTCATATCCTGCTTTAACTATGCCTAGAAGCGGAATTTCTGTAACTGGATTACCTAAGTTGTCAATCTTTATTTCTTCCATAGGCACATCATATCCCATAAGCCAAACAGGATTAATGTTTAATGCTTCAGATATTAATGCTATTTTTCTTTGTCTGGCAATCGCATTTCCTGAAAGATATTTGCTTAGTAAACTTTCACTTATTCCTGTCTTTTCATGTAACTCTACTGGTTTCATATTTCTAAAATTTAAAGCTTTTTCTAATCTTTTTTGAAAACTTTCTGTTGGTTTCATATCATTCCTCCATGTCTATATTATAAAAAAAACTTTAATAAAAATCAAGTATTTTTAAAAAGAAATCAAAAAAACTTGAAAAAAATTCAAAAAAGTATTGACAAAAAAATATCTTTAAGATAAGATATAGAAAACTTGAATTAAATTCAAGTAAGGAAAGAGGTGTTTAAATTGTTTTTTGATTTTGATAAATTGAGGGGTAGAATAAAAGAAAAATTGAAATATGAAGCAGTATTTGCTGAAAAATTAGATATTTCACAAGCTTCTCTAAGTTCTAAATTTAATAATAAAAGTGATTTTACTTCTACTGAAATAGCAAAAGCTTGTGAAAAAGATGTCTTAGATATTCCAGAAAATGAAATAGGCAAATATTTTTTTAAGAAAAAACTTGAATTAAATTCAAGAAAAGTAAAATAATGCGACACGGTACAAATAAGAAAGAAGGACAACCAACACGAATAGACATTTAAAGAGGTGATTACAAAATGGTAATTAAGGAATTTAAATTAGGAAATACAACAATAGAAGTAGACGATACTTATTTTCCTAAAACAAAAGAAGAAAATCAAAACATTTATGAACAATTCAATAAAACAGCATGTGAGATTTTAAGAAACACTGATAATTAACGAAAGAAGGTGAAAACAAATGAAAAGAAAACTAGATAAGAACAAAATTTATGCATTTTTAGGACGAGCTGTAGTATATAGCACTATATATTTTACAGCAATTGCAGGAAGTGTCTGGGCATTTTGCCAAAATACTATTTATTAGGAGGTAAGATAGATGATAGACAAAAAACTTGAAGAGAGAATGAAAATAAAAAGAGAAGATAATCTATACAAGAAATTACCATTACTAATTAGGCAAATAATATTAGATTCTACATTGCCATTGCCAACAATTAGATCTTTTGTAGAAAACGAAATTGAGGAAATAAAAAAAATAACTAATGCCGAGTGCGAGTCAGCATTAGAATATCTTAAGAAAAACAATATAGCATTTAAAGACCAAGCTGTTGATTAATCATATTGGTAATTACTTTAGATGCAGTTTCAGAAATGATTTCGATAGATACGGACTTGAATGTTGATAGTATAGATTTAGTTTTGACAAATACTTTTTCATCACGAATATTATCTAGAAATTGATGTCCACTGTAAGTAATAGAAGATATAAGTATCAATAATTCATCTGTAGCATATATCCTTTTAAAACAATTTATAAATCCTGCCTCATAAAGTTTATCAGCAGTATATAGCAGTTCTTCAGAAGAATAATCTTTTAAAGAAATATTTTCTACAGAAAGATGGTTGTTAAGAGTAAGATTTTCTTCAAGATAAAGAAGTAAATCTCTAATACAATCTTGATTAAGTTTCATAATATAACACTTCACTTTCGAGGGAATTATACAACAAAAACCAATATTTTACAAGAAAAGGAGATGAGAAAAAATGGAAGAATTACTACAAAAAATAATGTTAAAAGCTTATGAAGTAAATAAAAATACAAAGCATACAGTATGTGTATATTTTTATGGACATGTGAACCAGATTGAAATTTACATTTATTTAAATGGATGGATAGCAGACAAAGATGAAGATATTAAAAGAGATGTTTATTTAGATGAAAGGACAGACAATAAAGAATTACAAGAGATATTAGAAAAATTAGAAGGATTGGAGATGAAAGAAAATGTTTAAAAGAAGATATTTAGAAAGAGCAATAGAAATAAAAACAGACGAAATAAATAAATTAGAAAATGATTTAAGATATGCAAAACATAATAACGAATTATTAGCAAAAGAAAATAATGTAATACGTGAAGAAAATAAAGATTTAAGATTTGAAAATGAAGAACTAAGAGAAGTTATAAACAGAATAGAAAGACTAGCAAGTTCTAATAAATACAACAATGAAAGAAGTATTTTAAATAAAGTAAAAGAACTAGCTAAGGACTGTAAATAACTAGTTCTAAAACACATAAATAAATATATGATTTCTATCTAATTGTATCAAATAATTTAATAGAAATCAAGAGGTGTGACGAATGATTGTAAAAGATTTAAGTAATAGTTTTTATCCATGCCCCAAAAATAAAATCCCAACAAAAAATACAAAGAAAGAAGTTCTTAAAGAAATCAAAAAACAGAAAAAAGAATTAGAATTAGATTTTTGTATTATGCCAAAAAGCACTAAATATAGCACAGTACGAACTAAAAAATATAGTGAAAGACATGAGGTTTTCTTTAGCAAAGCATATAGAATGAAAAGCATAAAAGACGGACTAATTGTGTTTTTAACAGAGGAAATGCATAGAGGCGATTTTGGAGTTCATGGAAAAAATGGGGATAAGTTAAATAGATATTTGAAAAAAGTAGCTCAAAAAGCATGGATGGATTATTACAAAAAAACAGAAGAAGATTTTAGAAAAAGATATGGAAAATTAACTGTAGATAAGGAGAAGAAAAATGGAAGATAAACTAGAATTACAAGGAATTTATAGTAAAGGGTATGGAATTATAGCAAAACAAGTAATGCAAGACAATGATATTTCAATACAAGCAAAGGGAATTTATGCATATCTATGCAGTTTTTGCGGAGGAGGAACAGTTTGTTTTCCAGGCAGGCAAAAAATATGTAGTGATTTAAATATAAACAAAGATACATTCACAAAATATTTAAAGCAATTAACAAATAAAAATTATGTAACTGTTAAACAATTAAAATCAGATAAAGTAAATAAATTTTGTCATAATATTTATTCTATTAATTTAGTAAATATACCAGAAATAGAAACACCGTGTCCGAATTTATCGGATACGGAAACGTCGGACCCGACAATTTCGGACACTAATAATAACAATATTAATAATAAAGAAGAAGAAAGAAATTTAAAAAAAGAATTAAAAAATACAATTGAATTTTACGAAAACAATATTACATTAATAACACCTTTTGTAGCAGAAGATATAGAAAAATATTTAAAGTCAGGATTAGAAGCAGAATTAATAATAGAGGCAATGAAAGAAGCGGTCAGTAGAAATAAAAGAAATTGGACTTATGTAACTGGTATTTTAAATAACTGTATAGATAATAAAATCTCAACTAAAAAGCAATTTAAAATTAGTCAAGAAGAATTTAAATCTAATAAAAATCAAACAAATAAGAAGCAGAAAATAGAAGAAAAAATCGAATATAAAGAAATACAGATAACAGAAGAAGAGTTTGAAAAGAAAATGGAGGAAAAAGGAAAAAAATATGATTGATATAGATATTGAGAGGACGATGCTTTATTACATAATATTTGAACAACAAGAATTCATACTATCTGAAAAAGATTTTACAGATAAAACAAATCAAAAAATCATAAAAGCAATAAATGAACTAAAAGCAAAAAAAGAAGAGATTAGCATTTTGTCAATAAAAAATAGAATGAGCAGCAAATCAAGCACGATATTAGAATATCTAAGTAACTTAGGAGAATATTCATATAAAACAAATGTAGATTCTATTTACAAAATGCTAAAAGAGAACACAAAAAAAAGAGAAGTACTAGCATTAACAAAAGTAATTCAAGAAGAATTAAAAGAGATTGAAGATGCAGATATCTACATAGAAAAGATTATTTCTAAGTTACAAAAGATAGAATTTCAAACAGAAAAAGAGGAAACATTTGTAAATTTAGTAGTAAGAACTGCAAAGCTTATCGAAAGCAATATAAACAAAAAGAAAAATTATGATTTGTACACAGGTTTCTTTGATTTAGATGCTCTAACGGATGGTTTACACGAAGGAGAATTGACAATAATAGGAGCAAGACCAGGAGTAGGAAAAACAACATTTTCATTACAAATAGCAGAAAGAATAGCCGAAAAAGGAAAAAACGTAGTCTATGTAAGTCTAGAGATGTCAGAAGAACAAGTTATACAAAAATTATTAGCAAAAAAGGCGAGAGTTAACTCAAGAAAAATAAGAAATGGAAACTTAGAAAGCCAAGAAATAGATAAAATAGGTCTAGCATGTGCCAAAATTAGCGATTTATCAATGCACATCTTGACTAAAATAAACACAATACAACAAATAGAAATTGTAACAAGAAGAATGAAAAACAAAGGAAAACTAGATTTATTAGTAATAGATTACTTACAATTAGTAAAAAGTATAGGCAATTTTAAAAGTAGAGAACAAGAAGTAGCAGATATATCAAGAACATTAAAATTAATGAGTTTGGAGTTAGAAATTCCAATAATTGCACTTTGCCAGTTAAACAGAAATGCAAGTAAAAACGAACCTACTTTAGCAGATATAAGAGAAAGTGGCTCTATAGAACAAGATGCAGACAATGTAATATTTTTATATCAAGAAAATGAAGAAAGCAATATCATAACAGTTGACCTGCAAAAACAAAGAGCTGGAAATACAGGTAGATTAAAACTGAAATTCAATAAATTAATCAGTGAGTTTATAAATTTAGAGAGGTGAAACAAATGAAAAAAGTAATAAACGAGGAAGATATAAGAAAAGCGAATGATTTAGAAAGATGTCAAATGATTCTAGCCATTATAAAAAAACAGGCTATCTATACACAAAACTTAAAAACACATTAGAGAAAAGGAGAAAAAACATGAATAAAAATATTAATATTGAAAATTATTTATCAAGTACAAAATACACAACAAGGCGAGAATTAGTGCAAGCAACAGGTTTATCAGATAGAGAAATCAGAAGCAAAATAAGTGAATTAAAAAAGAGGAGAGTAGTTTTGTACAGTAGCAGTAGAAGCGGATATAGATTAGCAAAAGAAATAACAAGTATGTCATCGATAGAATTGCAAGAAGAGATCAAACAAGTAGAACATAGTTTAAATGATTGCAAATCAAGAACAAAGCAATTAAAAAAGCAAATGAGAAAATATATAGCATATTTGAAAAAAGCAGAAGAATTAAACAAGAGAAATGAGTGATGAATTTGGAATTAACAGTAGAAGAAACTCTGGAAATAATGAAAAACTTTTTTGAAGGAATAGAGCAAGAACACAAAGAACTTATCGAAGAATTAACAAACAAAGAATTAGAACAACAGGATTTACTACATGAGTTAGAGCTAAACAATCTAAATGCAGTAGAAATAACAAGGGTTGCAGTAGATTTAAAAAAAGTAAGAAAAGAAAGACGAATAATAAAAAACGATATTGAGAGAATAAAGCTAATAAAAAATTTTACTGACAAATACAATAATAAATTTATAGGAAACGAAATAAAAGTTCTTATTAAAGAATTATACAAATTACAAAAAAGACAAGAAAACAGACAATATGAGCCAAGAATTTTGAAAAATTTAGAAATAGGAGAAAAGCATGGATAGAAAAGTAATAATTATAGACAAAAACAGAATAGGAGTATTTGATTTATGCAGAATGAAAATAGACGAAAGCAGTACAAGCGAATCAAAATTAGAATATGAATTAAATATAAAACAAGATACAGTTTTAGAATCTAGAACATTAAAAAAGAAAATAGCAAATCTAATAGTTCGAAGAAGAAAATATGAAGATAGAAAGCAATAGCAAAAATAAAAAAACGCTTAGAAGCGGAAAGGAGAAAAAATGACAATGGGAGAAATAATAGATAACTTAATGAAAAATCCAACATTAGTAATAAGCGAATTATCGAAATTATATCAAGAGTGCCAAAAAGTAAATGAAGATTTAAAAATAAAACTAAAGAAAAAACAATCACGAATAGATTACTTAGAAGGACAACTAGCAGTCTATGAAAAATTTTTAAGTTTGGAGGATTTAAAAAATGAGTGATTTAGATGATGAAGAATTAGAAGCTACAAGGATAGTAAACAAAGTAGCTAAAGAAAGTGATATAGAAGAAGATATAAAGATACTAGAAGAATTATTGGATAATGAAATAGTGCCAAGACTTCACAGAAAATACAGAAACGCATTAATAGAAATCATTAAAGAAGTAAAAAGAAATACTTGTATATATGTACAAACTGACACCGATTACAATTCGTGGCAATGTAGTAACTGCAAATGTGAATGGTGTTTTAATGAAGGAACACCAGAAGACAACAATACATACTATTGCCCAGAATGTGGAGCTAGAATTGAAAAATGGAAGGAGTTAGAAATAGTAGATGAGTAGAATTAAAGAAGGTAGCGACATAAATGTCGGTAGCATAGAAGAAGATATAAAAAGATGTGAAGAGCTAATAAAAACAGAGCATGCAAATTAGATAGGAATATCTAATCAATTAGCAATAGCACATGTAGTAGATAGAGTAAAAGAATTAGAAGCAAAACTAGAATTTAAAAACTGGGGAGATTTAGACAATATACAATTTGAAGAATACATGAATCAGTTTATACCTAAACAAAAAGTAAAAGATGTATTAACAGAAATACAAAAAGAATATGAAAAACTAGATAAAGCAAGTGATGAATTTTTAAACAACATAGAAAAGACAGTAGAAGATTACGTTTTAGAAAAAGAAAGATTAGCAATTATGCAAACATTAGCTTATTGTAGAGATAATTTAGAAGAATTATTAGAGGAGAAGTAAAGAAATATGTGTGAATATTGCGATGAAAATAAATATCCTAAAAAACCTTTAATAGAAAGAAATACATACGCAAGTAGTACTGATGCCTATGTAGGAATAGGGGTAGAAATAAATGGGAATATTTTAGAAATAGAAGCAGTAGGAGAAGTGGGATACCCAAGTAAAGACACTACATATGTTGAGGATACTAAAAAAAATAAATTATTGCCCAATGTGCGGAAGAAAGTTAGGTGATTAAATTGAATAATGATGAAAATAGATTTAAGCAATTAAAAAAGAAGAGATTAGAAGTTTTAGAAGCCATAAAACCAATATGTGAAGCTTTTAATATAGATTACGATTACATAGTAAAAGAAGAAGGACAGACAGAAACATTATTGTTAAATGGGCAAAAAATAGGTTGCTCAATGAACAGTATATATGCAATAAAAAATGAAATTATTGGTTATATTTTCGCAAAAATATACTGCAAAGATAAATGGTGGCATTTTAAACCACATACACTTAAATTCATAAAACAATATTGGTTAAATTAAGGGGGATTAGAGCAATGACAAAAGAACAAGAAGAAGCAATAGAATACATAAAAAAAAGAATAAATGTATGTAATGAAAATGCAGACATATGCGATGATAACAATTTTGATGAAGAAGCAACATACTTAAGAGAAGAAAGCTATATGTTAGAAACAGTCTTATCTATGCTAAAAGAAAAAGACAAAGAGATAAAAACATTAACACAGACAAATAAAAGCTATAAAGGAATAATTAATAAAAAAGACAGACAAATAGACTTAATGGCAAGAGCATTTAAACAAGATGATGTAAGAACTGTAGAAGAAATAAAACAATATTTTGAAAGGAAAAGTGTAAAGAATGAATTGGATAGACGAAATTTCACAACAACATACAAAGAAACTAGCACAAGATATAGATGAAGCCATAATTAATTTTTTAAAGTCAAATGGTTATAGACCAAGACATTCAAAAAAATACGCACAATATATACAAGATAAACTAAAAAGAAAAGGATTAACAATAAATGTTGAAAAGATAGTTTTAGAAGAAAAATTCGAAAACGGAATATATAAAGAAAGATATGCAATTAAATGTAACTTTGTACCACTTAAACAAAAACAAAGCTAATTAACAAACTTAACACAAAAAACCAGTACAAGTTTATTAAAAAAGTATAAAAATAGAATAAAAATGAGAAAGTTGGTGGAAAGATGGGATTGAAAATAGCAATAATAGAATTTGATAAAGAAAATAAAGCACAGAAAATAGATTACTTTAGAAATAATACTAAAGGAATAGGAGATTTTATAACCTTACTAAATGAAGAGCTAAGAAAAAATAATTATAATATAAGAATTGCGAAAGTAGAGGAAGAAAGATGAGTATAGAAAGATATGGAAACAAATATGAATTACAATGTGATTTTTGCAGTAATTGTATAGATGATTTTGAAGATTTTCAAGAAGCTGTAGATTATAAAAAAGCAAATGGCTGGAAAAGCAAAAACATAAACGGAGAATGGTTTGATAAATGTCCAGACTGTGTAGAGGAAGGAGAATAAATGAGAGAATTAGAATGGAATAGTTTTGACGAATATCCTCATTATGTTTATGCAACAGCTTTCTTAGTAAATGGAGAATTAGCAGATTACAAGATACAAAACAGAGAAAAATATTGGGGAGATAGAACGTTTAGAGGAACTAAATGGGAAAGTGAAATATGGCAACATGGTTTTATAGATGGAGATTGGGATTTGACTTGTGAATACAACAAAATATTAGTAAACAATGATGAAGAACACAATAAAGCTTTCGAAAAATTAGAAGATTGGTTGTTTGACAATTTTAAAATATATGAAAAAGCTAATTTAACGAGATATTAGAGAAAGGAGAATAAAGATGAAAGTAAAAGAATTAATTGATAAATTAAACAAGATAGAAAATAAAGAGCTAGATGTGCATATTAAATTTGCGGTAGATAAAGATGATGAAATAGGATATATTTTAGAACCATTTGCGGTTGAAACTATGTTTGAAGATGAAGTTAATATATATGCAGATTATATTGTAACAAAAGAAGATTGTGAATTTATAGGACAAGTAGATTTAAAAGAAGCATATAAAAGAATGTTAGAAAAGGAGAATAAAGATGAGTGATTACGTAAAAGAAAGAGTTATAAGATATCCAATAGAAAAAGATTTGTTAGATAGATACAATTGTAAAGATGCTTATGACCTAGAAAGGAAATTAATAGAAATAGATGCAGACTTTGGAAGTTTTAATAAAGATAAAAATAAATTTGCAATATTTGGTACAGATAGTGCTGAATATATAGATTATATTTTAGATTATAGTTACGGCGAATGTGCGGGAGATTTTGGGTTTTCAAGACTATTATCAGAAAAACAAAAAGAAAAGTATAAGCCAATGTTTGAAAAGTTCATACCAGAACTAGACACAAGTAAATTTAGAGATGTGATATTTTGCTATTATAACGGTTGTGATTGCCCAGATTATTACGAAGTAGAAGAGGAGAAATAACTAATGAATAAAGAAGAAATAGAAAAAGAAGATAAAGAACACTTAATAGAAGTATTAACAGAGCATAAAGATTATATATTTGAATTTGATGATGATAATATAAAGGTAGAATATATATTAGACTATATAAGAGAATTAGAATTTCAAAACACAGCACTAAAAGCAGAACATAATCACAATATAACAAGAATTAAAGAGTTAGAGCAAAGCAATAAAATATTAGATGAAGAATGTAGCAGATTAGAGCAAAAAGAATCCATATTAGATAAAGTAACAGAAAAATTAAAAGAAGATGCAAATCAAAAAATACCATTAGCAGAAGATATGGATTGGGTAAGATGTAGAAAAGAGCATGCAAGAGAAATATTAAATATCATAGAAGGAGAAAAGAAATAATGAAAGAGTTTATAGTCTACAGATATTATTTTAATGGTATGTTTTGGACATATGAAAGATTAGAATTGCCTGAAAAAGAATTAAAACAATATATAGCAGAACATCAAAACGGAATGAAGAACATAGAAGTTTTTCGCAAATCAGAAAGAGCAGAAATAAGCGTAAATGTTGATGTAAAAATTAAAAAAAGAGAGGAAGAATAAAATATGAAAATGTATTGCAAAATAAAAAGACCAGATAATGCGAAATACCAAATAGAAGAAGGAAATCTAGTAGCAATTCAAGAAAAACTAGACGGAAGCAACACTGCAATATACAATGATAATGGAAAAATAAGATATTTTAGTAGAAGTCAAGAATTAAAAGGCGAAGATGGGCTAGGCGGATTTAAAAAATGGATACAACAAAAAGAAGATAAAATACTAGAGAATTTGCCAATGGGATATGTTTTATATGGAGAATGGTTAGGACAAGGCAAAATAAATTATAATTCATTAGCAAAACAAGGAAAGATAGAGCCATACTATGCTTTTGATTTAGTAAAAAAAATAGAGCAGAGACCAACAGAAGATGAAGATTTTACAAGAATATTTGCTACTATATCAGAAATGAAAGAAGTAGCAGAAAAAATAGGACTAAAAACAGTTCCAGAACTAAAAGTGATGAATTTTACAAATTATGAAGAATTAAAGCAAGAATATGTAGATAATCAGAAATCAGTATTAGAAGGAACAGATTGTATAAGAGAAGGAATAGTAATTAAAACACTAGATGGAGAAAAAAGAATAAAAATAGTAGGAGATAAATTCCAAGAAGTTAAGAGTATAAAGAACTCAGAAACAAAAAGTCCATTTGCATTTTTAGATAGATATATAACACCTATGAGAATATGTAAATTTTTAACTACATTAGGAATAGAAAATCCAAAAACAGAAGATTACAGAGAAATATTTAAAAATTTAGATGTTATTGCACAAGATATTTTAGAAGAGGAAAAAGAGCAGATATTAAAAGATATTAATAGAATAATAAAAAAACAAGCAGTTCCTAATATAAAGGAATATGTAGAAAGTAAGTGATTTTATGACAAAAGAAATAAAAAACATATTAAAGAAAGACTTAAAGAAATATGAAAGCTTAGTAAATATAACAGAAGGAGAAGCACAAGAGATATATATGGAAGTAGTTATGTTTTTTCAAGAATTAATTGAAGAGTAAGGAGGAACAAATGACTAAACCAGAATTAATAGAATTGTTAAAAAGTTATAAAGAAAATAAAGCTAAATTAAATATAAGACTAAAAGAATTAAAACTAGCAAGGATAAAGCTAAAATCATTAGAAGAGGTAGATGTTAGTTTATCTGTAGCATATGGATTAAATCAAGATATACATAGTAAGAATAAAATATCTGACAAAGTGGGAAGACAAGTAGAAGAAAATGATAATAAAAGAAGAGAATTAGAAGAGGAGATTAAAGAGCTAGAGAAAACAGTAAGAGAATTAAGAGACAAAGTAGAATCAGTAGATGATAGATTAATAGGATTAAAATATAAAGAAAGAGAAATATTAACAGCTTACTATGTAGAAGGAAGAACAGCAGAAGACATTGGAAACAAGTTATATTTTCAATTATTTAATCAAACAAGAAGTGATAGACATATACAAAGAATAATAGAAAAAGCGACTAACAAGATGTTAGAATTATAAGGAGGAATTATGAAAAATTTAAAGATATTTACAGAGAATATAGAAGAGGAAGCAAAGGAGCAAATAAATTTATTATTAGAGCAAGAGCCATTTAAGAATTGTAAAGTAAGGATAATGCCAGATGTTCATGCAGGAAAAGGTTGCGTAATTGGCTTTACTGCGGATTTGGGAGACAAAGTAATACCTAATATAGTTGGGGTAGATATTGGTTGTGGAATGCTATGCGTAGAATTAGGAAATATGGATTTAGATTTAAAATTGTTGGATGATGTTATAAATAGATATATTCCAGCAGGTAGAAATATAAGAGAACAAAAGCTAGTAGATTTTGCTCCAATAAATGAATTATATTGCTTAAGAGAATTAAAAGAAACAAAAAAATTTAATAGAGCAATAGGAACATTGGGTGGAGGAAATCATTTTATAGAGGTAGATATTGACGAAATGGGTAATAAATATTTAGTAATTCATACAGGTAGTAGAAATTTAGGAAAGCAAGTAGCAGATTATTATCAGAATTTAGCAATTCAATTATGTTCTGGAAAAGAAGAAATATTTAAAAGAAAAGAAGAAATAATAAAGACATACAAAGAACAGGGGAGAAAATCAGAAATACAAAAAGTATTAAAAGAATTAGAAAAAGAGTACAAACAAAACAAGCCCAACTTACCAAATGAGTTATGTTATTTGGAAGGTAAATATAGAGAGCAATATTTACATGATATGAAAATATGTCAAGAATATGCAAGTGAAAATAGAACTAACATAGCTAATCAAATAATAGAGAAATATTTTGATATTAAATTTTATGAGTTTGATAGATTCGAGACAATACACAATTATATCTCTTTTGAAGATAACATTGTACGAAAAGGGGCTATAAGGGCAAGAAAAGGAGAAAGAGTGATAATTCCTATAAACATGAGAGATGGAAGCATAATAGCAGTAGGAAAAGGAAATGAAGACTGGAATAATTCAGCTCCTCATGGTGCAGGAAGATTAATGTCTAGAAAGAAAGCAAAAGAAATGTTTAAGTTAGAAGAATTTAAAGAAAGCATGAAAGATATTTATTCAACAAGTGTGGTAGAAGATACAATAGATGAAGCACCATTTGTATATAAACCAATGAAAGAAATAATAGACAATATACAAGATACAGTCGAAATAGAAAAAATAATAAAGCCTATTTATAACTTTAAGGCAAAAAATTAAAAATGTCGTTAAAATGTCGTAAATATGTCGTAGTATTGTACAAATATATATAGTATAATACAAATAGTGAAAATGTAATTAAGCAATTGTATTTGAAAAATACACAATCCAAAGTTGCTAAAATAAACAAAAATAAAGCCCCTTTTTATTTTTGTAATCTGTAGTTAGAAGAGTAGATGTTAATATTAATGTTTACTCTTTTTAGTTTAATTAGGAGGAATAGAAATGGGAAATGATAAATTTTTAGAATTATGTAAAAAAACGATATTAGATTATTTTAACAATAGAACAGATAAAACAGACAAATTTGAAATAACTGAAAAAGATATTTTTATAGTTTGGTCAGTAAAAGCATTACAAAATAACAAGGCATTAGTAAGTACAACAGTATCTGATGGTATGTATTACGAACTTACATATAATGGGGATAAGAAAGAATTGTACTTAGATGCCTATAAAAAATGGGAAAATAAATGTATAAAAATTGAAGAGTAGTTTTCAACAATTACTAACTATGTTCTATATAGTTAAAGGATTGTAAAATAAAGTGTAGTGGCGGAATAGAAGGTAATTAAAATGAATAGCAAATTAAAAAACGGATATAAAACAGAAGAAATTTTTGTTTTAAAATGTTTAGAAAATGATATATCAATATCAAGACCTATTTTCAATATAGAGCCATACGACTTTATAGTTGAAAAAGAAAATATTTTTTATAGTGTTCAAGTAAAGAAAGCATGGATAGATAATAAAAATAGAAATGTTATATGTTTAAAAAGTGCATATCCAAGAAGTGCAAAAACTAGAGTCGCCTCACAAGACGAAAAAGTTAATTTTGTTGCTATTCTTACAGATGAAGGTGATTGGTATATAATTCCAAGAAAAGAAATAATGAATATCAAATCTGGTATTTCTGTTAGTAAAAAGGGGAAATATGCGAAATACATTAACAATTTTGATTTTAAAAACTAACAAATCCTAACCTACACAAACATCTAGGTCAAGTTTTGATAGTAAAATGCGGGTCCTGGACACCTGAGATTGAAGGTGCAACTCCTTCGACCTAGACCAAAAAAGGAGCAAACACATGACAAATAAAGAAAGATTAGAAAAGTATAAAAAAGAACATTGTTGCAAATGCAAAAACAAACATAAGAATTTATGCGATATTAGAGTATTTGCAGTAGATAAAATCATTTACACAAAATGTGTATTTTATGAAAGAGAGCAGACAGAGAGAAGAAAGAAAAAGAAAATGGAAATTGTAACAGCGAGACAAAGTAAACCATTGATGAAAGGACTAGTTTGAAATGTTAGATATTTTATTATTAATTTTAACAATTATTGGAATTATAATATTAAGCATCATAGCTGTAATATTAGCAATTTTAGGGATATACGTAATATACGTATTTATCAAAGAAATAATCAAAAAGGAGCAAGAACAAAAAATAACATCGTATTCGACAAAATTCGACAAAAATATCAATAAAAATATACTATAATATAATCAAAAAGGAGATGATTGTATTATGGCAAATTACACAACTATAACGAGTGATAAATCAAAACATACAGCATTGATATTGTGCGCTTGTGGCGGAATGATTGGAATCCACGATTATTATTTAGGAAAAATAGGAAGTGGACTAATTAAAACTTTTACTGTTAATTTTGTATGTTTAGGCTGGATAAAAGACCTAATTCAAATAGCGCTAGGAAGCTACAAAGACAACGCTGGAGCACCATTAAGACAATAAAATAAATATAAAAAAAGCACTTTAACAAGTGCTTTTTTATTTTGCTAAATAAATAACACAAATAAAAGGAATGAAACATAATGCTAAAGAGTTGCCAATATTGCGGAAAAATACATGACAGTAAATACATATGCAGTCAAAAACCTAATAGAAAAAAACAGATAACAGAAGCAGACAAATTTAGAAGGACGAGTAAATGGCAAAAGAAACGAGAAGAAATAAAAGAAAGAGATTTGTATTTGTGTCAGATATGCATTAGAGAGTTATATAATACAATAATCAAATACAATACAAAGGACTTGAGTGTACATCATAATATACCAATCAACGAGGATTACAATAAAAGATTAGACAATAATAATTTGTTAACAGTTTGTGGTTATCATCACGAGATGTGTGAGAATGAAGAAATACCAAGAGATGAAGTACAAACAATAATTGATGAAAAGGAGAGAAACAATGAAAGATAATATACCTAAACTATGTAAGATAAAAGATAGACTAGCAAACTATGGGCTAATAAGAAGAAGTCCATCAGCTTCTATATATTGTAAATGTGGATTTATATATAGACCATATAATAAATGCGAAAAATGTCCTAATAAGAGTATGTTTTTACATTTTTAGTCCCCCCTATTATTAAGGACCAAAAATGAAAATAAATTTTTACACCGACCGCCTACATTCGCTTAAAAAATATTCCCACATCAACATAATTCAGGAGAACTACCAAAGGAGAAGAGAAATATGCCAACACCAACCAAGCCATTTAAGGTTTTAACAACAGAAAAAAAATCTCATAGAACAAAAGCGGAATTAAAATTAAGGCAAGAAGGAGAAGAAGCTTTAAGTTCTAAAATCGAAATGAAAGAGAGAAAAGAAGTACGAACAAATAAAATAGCACATAAAGAATTTAAAAGAGTAAAAGGATTATTACAGAACATAGATAAAAATGATGCACTGTATGAAAACGTTATTAATAGATATGCCATGCTATTAGCAGAATGTTCAGAATTTGAAGAAAAAAGAGAACGTTTTTATAAAGACATGGAAAAATTAGATGCCGAGTTTATTGAAGACGATGACTTTACAATGAAAGAATACACACAATTATTATGTAATATGCAAAAAAATATTCTAGCCATAGATAAACAAATACAAGCAAAACGAAAAATGATGCTTGATATAGAAAAGGAAAACGTAATGACAATTGCATCAGCGTTAAGAAGCATACCGAAAAAAGAAAAAGAAGAAAATAGTCCGCTTTTAAAAGTTTTAAGGGGTGAAGCGTAATGTTGTTAGAAAAAGCAAGAGAATATGCAAAAGACTGTATAAGCGGGAGAGAGATAACTACATTTGAGGTCAAAAAACAATGTGAGTGGTTCTTAGAAGATTTAGAAAAACAAAATAATGACTATTATCCATATTATTTTGATACAAAACAAATTGAAATAATAGAAGGTATTCTAAAATTGCTAAATTTTGCAACAGGATTACACATTGTAGGAAAAAGTATATATGACGGCTTGGAAAATTTCCAAGCCTTTTTTATTGCAAATATTTTTGGGTGGAGATATAAAACTGATTCTAAAAAGTATAGATATAGAGAAGTTGATTTATTTATACCTAGAAAAAACACAAAAACATTCTTAGCAGCATTAATATTTATAATTTTAATGTTAACAGAAGATGATTACTCAGAATTTTATTCAATATGTCTTGATAGAGATTTAGCTGGAGAAGTAAAAAAAGCAATTGCTCAAATATTGAGTGTTAGTCCAATGGTTGGACAATATTTTAATATTCCTAAAACTTTAAGCGGAAGATTAGAGTGTACATTAACACATTCATTTTATCAACCAAGAACGGCTGAAGCTAATAAAAACAATTCAATTAAACCAAGTGCATTTATTGCTGACGAATTTGGAGCAATGAAGGATATATCTAATGTTGAAGCAATGAAATCAGGACAATTAAACATTAGAAATCCATTGATGTTTAGATTAACATCAGCGTATGCAGAAGACAAATCAATTATGTTAGGAGAATTAGAGTATTTAAAGAAAATTTATAAAGGATTAGAAAGTGATGAAAGACTATTTGCTCTAGTTTATTATTCAACAGAGGAACATTTATGGGACGACATAGGATTACAGATGGCAAATCCTTTGAGAGTTGAAGAAAACTACAATGAAATTCGAGCTAGTAGAACAAAAGCATTAGCAAAACCAGAAGAAAGAACAGAGTTCTTAACAAAACACATGAATTATTTTATGCCATCAAATTCTGGCGAGGAATTTATAACATTAGACAAACTAAGATTATGTAAAAATACAAGAGGTGTTTTTGATTGGAAAGGAAAAGATGTTTTTTTGGGATTGGACTTAGCGATGACAAATGACAATACTTCGGTTTCTATGGTTACTATGGAAGACGACATGATATTTGCAAAATCGTGGGCGTTTATCCCAGCAGACAGAATAGAAGAAAAAAACAGAAAAGAAAGAACAGATTATCGAAGATTTATAGAAGATGGGAGTTGTTTCGCTTGTGGTGAAGAAATTATATCATACAGTTTTGTAGAAAAATTTATCATGAATTTAGAAAAAGAATACGGTGTACATATAGTCCAAATTGGATACGATAGATTTAATTGCATATCAACTGCAAACAAATTAGAAGAAGCTGGATATGAAACCGTAGAAGTTAAGCAACATTCAAGTGTATTACATATGCCAACAAAATTGCTTCAAGAAAGTATATTACAAAGAAAATTTAGTTATGATGGAGATAGATTATACGAAATTAATTTTCAAAATGCAAGATGTACAGAGGATACAAATTTAAATAAATATGTAAACAAGAAAAAATCAACTGGAAAAGTTGATATGGTAGTAAGTACAATTATAGCAATTTATTTATTACAACAACAAATGCTCAATGAAGACAACTTTGTATGTCAAAGCTTTTAGAAAAGAGGTGAAAAAGTGAATATAATAAATAAATTTAAAACAATTTTTTCTAATAAAACATATAAACAACTAGTAGAAGAAGACCAAGAAATGGTTGAAGATCCATTATTAAAAGCGGTAATTGCAGGAGAAGAGATAGACAGAGATAAAGTTTTAATGATACCAGCAGTATCTAGTGCAGTTGGATTGATTTGTGATTCTTTTGCAATGATACCATTTAAGCTATATAAAAAATCTACAAAAGACGGAAGAAAGCAAACATCTGAAATAGACGACAATAGAGTAAATATCATAAATTATGATACAGGAGATACTTTAGATGGTTTTCAATTTAAAAAAGCTATATGCGAAGATTATTTGTTGGGAAAAGGTGGATATGCTTATATAAAGAAGACAGGAAATGATTTTGTTGGATTAAATTATGTAGAAGAAAGAAAAGTAGTATTTGAAAAGAACACAGATGCAATATTTAAAAATTATAAAATAATAGTAGATGGAAAATATTATAAACCATTTAATTTTATAAAATTATTACGAAATACAAAAAATGGAGCATATGGAAAAGGATATACAGAAGAAATAAGTAAGAGTTTAGAGACAGCATATAAAAGAATATTATATGAATTAGACTTGATGAAAACAGGAGGAAACAAAAAAGGATTTTTAAAGTCTCAAAAACACTTAGATAAAGAAGGAATGGAAACATTAAAAAAAGCATGGAATGAGTATTTTGCGGGAAACTCTAGTTGTCTTATATTAAACGATGGAATGGAATTTCAAGAAGCATCTAATACATCAGTAGAAAACCAATTAAACGAAAAAAACAAAACATTTGATGATGAAATAAAGGAAATCTTTCATATAGGAAAAACAAATGAAAGTTTTATAAAAGAAACAATTATGCCTATTGCAAATGCTTTTTGTACAGCATTAAATAGAGACTTTTTGCTTGAAAAAGAGAAAAAGTCTTATTATTTTGCTCCAGATTATACAGAATTAATGAGAGGGTCTATAAAAGAAAGATATGAAGCATATAAAATTGCAATTGAGACAGGATTCAAGACAAGAAATGAAGTTAGATATCTAGAAGGTGATGATGCTTTAGAAGGACTAGATTTAATAGACATTGGCTTAGGAAGTGTATTATTAGACCCAAAAACACAACAAATTTATACACCAAATACAAATAAAATGGTAAAAATGGGAGAAAAGACCGAGGAAAATAACGAAATCAATACTGATAATAAGCAAATAACTCAAAATGAACAAAACATTAATCAGGATGTGGAGGGAGGTGAGCAAAGTGAAGAATAAGTTTTATGAAATAAAAAACATAATACCCAACACAAGTGCTGACCTTTATCTATATGGAGAAATAGTAACAAATGACATAGATTGGTGGACTGGAGAAAAAGACAAAACATTAGTAGGACTACAGAGCTTTAAAGAAGAATTAGATAACTTGGGAAACATATCAGAGTTAAATATCTTCATGAATACACCTGGGGGAGAAGTTTTTGTGGCAACTACGATTTGTAGCATGTTACAAAGACTAAAGGATTTTGGAACTAAAATACACACATACGTAGATGGTTTATGCGCGAGTGCAGGAACATTTATTTTGATGATGGGTGATGATATTAATATTTATGAAAATTCAGTAATTATGATACATAAACCTATCAATTGTTGTTACGGAAACGCAATCGATTTCCAAAAATGCATAGATGTTTTAGATACAATTGAAAACAGCACAATGATTCCACTTTACATGAAAAAATCAAAAGTAGATCAAGAAGAAATAAAAGAGCTTATAAATGAAGAAAGTTGGCTTGGAGCAGAACGAATTGATGAAGTATTTAATGTTAATCTAATAAAAGAACAAAAACAAGTAGCAGCATGTGTATCTGACATATTTAAGAAGTATAAAAATGTTCCACAAAACTTAAAGGACAAATTGAAAAGCACGAAAAAGCCAAAATTAGATTATTCTGATTTTGAAAAGAGATTATTTAATATTAAAAAATAAAAAAAGCAACTATAAACTAGTTGTTTTTTATTTTGCAAAAATTTTAAAGAAGGAAGGTAAAAAATATGAACGAAAAAGAGTTAATTGAAAAAAGAAATGATTTACAAGAAAAAATGGAAGGAATATTAAATGTGGCAAAGTCTGAAAACAGAGCTATGAATGAAGAGGAAATTAAAAATTTTGATGAAATAGAAAAAGAAATAAAAAATATTGATGCTACATTAGAAAGAAAGGAAAAAATGGACAGAATGGAAGTAAAAAAAGTAGAAGACAAAAAAGAACTAACACAAGAAGAAAAAGACATAAAAGCATTTGCACAATTTATTAGAAATGTTGTTAATGGAGTACCTCAAAACACAGAAACTCAACTAACAAAAAGTAATAATGGTTCAATAATACCAAGAACAATTGCTAAAAAAATAATCGATAAAGTAATTGAAATATCACCATTGTACGCAAGTGCTACTAGATATGATGCAAAAGGAACATTAGCTGTTCCGCTATATGATAGCACAACTGATGATGTTACGGTTGACTATGCTACTGAATTTGATGAGTTAGTATCTCATTCAGGAAAATTTAGTACAGTTGAATTAACAGGATTTTTAATTGGAGCTTTAACAAAAATATCAAAATCATTATTAAATAACAATGATTTCAACTTAACAGATTATGTAGTAAACAAAATGGCTGAAAAATTTAAATTATTTTATGAAGGAGAATGTTTAAACGGAACGGATTCTAAAATTTCAGGAATAGTTGGCTCTTACGATTCAACTAATATGAAGGTTACATTAGCAAATAAATCTAGTATAACAGCTGATGAATTAATAGACATTCAAGAAACAATTCAAGATACATATCAAACAAATGCATATTGGATTATGAATAGAGACACAAGAAAGAAAATAAGAAAATTAAAAGACAATGATGGAAATTATTTATTAAATAGAGCATTTAACGAAAAATGGGATTATGAATTACTTGGAAAACCTGTTTATTGTTCAGAAAAAGTTGAAAAATTAGGAACAGCATCAAAAGCTGTTATTTTTTATGGAGATTTTTCAGGTTTAGCAATTAAGGAGACTGAAGCAATGGAAATTCAAATCTTATTAGAAAGATTTGCTACACAACATGCTATTGGTGTTGTTGGTTATTCTGAATTAGATGCTAAAGTAGAAAATACACAAAAAATAGCCGTTGCTGTAGCTGGAGCAACAGATGCAGCATAACAAAACTCCTGAAAGGAGGAAAAAACAATGAAAGTAAGTGAAATTACAGTTGAAAATATTGTCAACTATATTAGAATAACAGAAGTTGACGAAAACGTTAAAAAAGAACTCGAATCATATTTAGATATTGCTAAAAATTATATAGAAAATTACACAGGAATACCAAAAGAATCTGATGACGAAGGAGCGGAAACGTTAGATAGTTATTCAGATTTTGTTCTTGTAGTTTATATTTTATGTCAAGATATGTATGACAACAGAAACATGTATGCTGATAAAAGTCATATAAACAATACAATAAAGACTATTCTTGATATGCATACGAGGAACAACTTATGATTAACGCAGGAGATTATAATAAAAAAATATCTATATATCAAATAGAAGAAACAGAGGATAATGATGGATTTGTTACAAAAAAAGAAAGCATTATCCTCAAACCTTTTGCAAAAGTAAAAACCACAAAAGGCTATACTTTGATTGCAAGTGGGTCTGATTTTGAAGGTGCATATACAAACTTTACTATAAGATATTCAAAAAAGGTCGAAGACACTTACTATAGTAGTAATAGAAAAGTATATGTAAAGTATAAAAACAATATCTATACTATCGAATATTTAAACAATATAGATGAAGCAAATATTGAACTTGAAATGCAATGCAAGAGGGTAACAAAATAATGGCAAGATATGAAGCAATGTTTCCAACTGAACTAATAAAACAATTTGAGGAAGTCTATGATAATACTTTTGAAATGATGGGAAATATGACAAAAGCAGGAGCTCAAATAGTATATAAAAATGTACAAGCTAATATGAGTAAATCTTTTAAGTCTGTCAGAAGTCTAAATAAAGGACTTACACTAACAAGAGTATATAGAACACCATCTGATGACGGAGTAAACTGTAAAGTTGGATTTTATGGTTATGATACAACCAAAAGAACAAAACAATATCCAGATGGAGTGCCAATTCCTTTAATTGCTTTAGCAAGAGAATATGGTACAAGTTCAGGTGAAAGCAAGAAACCATTTTTTAGAAAATCCTTTAAAAAAGCTCAGATAGAAGAAGCAATGAAAAAAGTTCAAGAAAAATATTTGCCAAAGGAGTAATTATATGGAAAGTGAAATCAAAAAAATATTATCTACTTTAGATGTTCCAGTTGCCCATTTAAAGTATAGAGGTTCAAACAAGACATATATTACATGGACAATGCTTGAAGAAAATCCAGCTTTTGCAAGTGATGATGAAATTACAGATAGCGAAGTAAATGTAGATATAGATATTTATAGTGATAGCAATTATTTAAATATAATGAGTTCAATAAAAAATAAAATGAAAGAAAATGAATGGACATGGAACGGAGATAGTCCTGAAATGTATGAAGAAGAAACAGGATTATATCATAGAACATGTTCGTTTAAGAAAGGTAGGAAAATATAATGGCAAATATAGGATTAAGAAATGCAAAATATAATGAAATTGATTATACAACGAAAAAATATAAATCCTTAACAGAGGATAAAGTTCCAGTTTTAGGACGACTAATTGATGCATCATTATCAGAAGAAAGAAATGATGTTAGTTTATTTGCTGATGATAAAGAAGTTGAAAAAGATACATCTTTTAACGGTGGAACAGTAACATTAACTATTGACGATGTAGATGATGAAACTTATGCAAACGTAAAAGGTTGTACTATAGAAGAAAAAGAAGTTACCGAAAATTCAGAAGATGTAGCACCAGAAATAGGATATGGACATATAGTTACAAAAGTTTACAATGGGGTAAAAAAATACAAAGTAGAGTTTTTACCAAGAATACAAATAACAAAAATTACAGCAGATAGCAAAACAAAAGGTGAGTCAATAGAATATAATACGGTTTCAATTGAAGCTAATGTATTGGAACTATTAGAAGAAATTAACGGAATGAAAATTGGCGATTGGAGAAAAGTACAGACATTTGAAACATTAACAGAAGCACAAGAATATTTAGACGGATTATTAACTCCAGCTGCCTAGAAAGGAAGAAATAGTATGAAAGTCAAAGTAAAAGAAATATTTAGAGATAAATATACAAACAAAGTATATAAACTAAATGATGAATTAGATGTAACAGATGCAAGATATGAAGAAATAAAACAATATGTTGAGAAGGTAGAAAAAAGTAATAAGAAGAAAGCAGACAAATAAGTTTGCTTTCTTTATTTTAGGAGGAAAAACACATGCAAGATACAATGAAACATATCAATTCAAAAGGACTTGAATATCCATTAGTTTTCAATCTAAACGTTATGGAAAAAATACAAGAAAAATATGGGTCTTATGAAAAGTGGGGAGATTTAACCGATGGAAAAGACAATGAGATAAACATAGGAGCATTAAAATTCGGTATTTTAGAAATGATTAACGAGGGAATTGACATAGAAAACGAAAGTAAAGAAGTTAAAAGAGAATTTATAACAGATAAACAAGTTGGAAGAATAATAACGGACATGGGAATGAAAGATTTAGCAGAAAAAATGCAAGAAACAGTTATTGACTCTACTAAAAATGACTCGACAGAAAAAAACGTGTAATCCACGAGGAAGAAGAGTTTATTATTGATTTCTCGTGGCTATTATTCATAGGACATTGTCTATTAGGCTTTGAAGAAAAAGAAGTAGGAAGAATGACATTAAGAAAATTACTAAAATTATATGAACATTATAAGAATAATTACGATTTTCAATTAAAACAAATAACTTATTACGAATTAGAGGAAAAAATAAATCATAGAGGAGAATTATTCAGTGATTAGTCAAAAAAAAGAAAAAATGGAAAAAATTAAATGCCCTCAATGTGGATTAACTCTGATTTTTGCTAGACACATTGAAGCGGAAATGAAATGCAAAAGGTGCAGAAAAATAATACGAATACAAAAAGAAACGAGTGAGGAACACGCACAGACAGAGTTAGTGAAGTAGTTACCCAATACCTTTCTTTATTTTATAGATAAAGAAGGTGAAACGATGGCAACAAGTTTCGGCGGTACAGTTAAATTGACTGGAGAAAGCGAATACAGAAAAGCATTAAGAGAGATTACTTCCAATTTAAAACAAGTTTCGAGCGAAATGAAATTAACAAACGCACAATTTACTTCTGGAGATAAAACAATAAAAGACACTAAGGTATCATACACAAATATGAACAATACGATACAAGAGCAAAAAGAAAAAATAAATAATTTAAGAACAGCTTTAGCAGATGCAGAAAAAGAATATGGTTCAAACAATGAAAAAGTCAAAACTTTTAAAACACAACTTAACAATGCTGAAGCACAGTTATTGCAAATGCAGTCTGCAACAGATAAGAGCAATAAAGAACTAGAAGAAATGAAAAATGGTTTAGATGAAGCTGGACAAAGTACAATAAAATTCGGTGATTTACTTAAAGCAAACGTTTTAGGGGATATGATAACTAGCGGAATCAGAACTTTAGGTAGTGCGATCAAACAAGTTGGTTCAGCTATGCTTAATATTGGAAAACAAGCATTAGAAAGTTATGCAGATTATGAACAGTTGGTTGGCGGTGTTGACACATTATTCAAAGAAAGTTCAGCCACAGTTCAAAATTACGCTAATAACGCCTATAAAACGGCTGGACTTTCGGCGAATGAATATATGGAAACAGTAACATCATTTTCAGCGAGTTTACTACAAAGTTTGAATGGAGATACTGCTAAATCAGCCAAAGTTGCTGATATGGCAATCACAGACATGTCTGATAATGCAAACAAAATGGGAACAGACATGACGATGATACAAAATGCATATCAAGGGTTCGCTAAACAAAATTACACTATGTTAGATAACCTTAAATTAGGTTATGGTGGAACCAAAGAAGAAATGCAAAGACTTTTGGTGGATGCACAAAAAATTACAGGAATTAAGTATGATATTAGCAATTTGAACGATGTATATCAAGCTATTCATGTAATTCAAGGCGAATTGGGAATAACAGGAACAACTGCTAAAGAAGCAAGTACGACTATTCAAGGTTCAGTATCAGCAATGAAATCAGCCTGGAAAAATATGTTAACAGGAATAGCAGATGATAATGCTGATTTTAGTGGATTAGTAAACAATTTAGTTGATAGTATAGGAACTGCCGCAGAAAACATAATGCCAAGACTTAAAATAATTATAGATGGAGTAATAGCATTGATTCCTGAACTGACTGAAAAAATAATAGAGCATTTACCAGAGATAATGGAAGTTGGATCTGAAATAATAACACAATTAATTGACAGCATAACAACATTTGCACCAGATATTGGGTATTCTGCGTTTTATATAATAGATTCATTATTAACAGGTATAATATCTAATTTACCAACAATATTACAAGCAGGAATAGAACTATTAACAGAATTGATAAACGGGATATCACAAACATTACCAAATCTTATTCCAGTTGCAATCGATTCAATAATGACAATTGTAGAAACTTTATTAGATAATATTGATTATATAGTAGACTCTGGAATACAGCTAATACTTGCTTTAGCTGAAGGATTAATAAATGCTTTACCGAAGCTTATTGATAAAATACCTGTAATAATAGATAAATTAATAAATGCAATAACTAATAATTTACCTAAAATTATACAAATGGGAATTACATTAATAGTCAAATTAGCCGAAGGATTAATAAGCGCAATACCACAATTGATTAGTAAAATACCACAAATTATAAGTTCTTTAGTTAATGGGTTTACAAATTATTTTTCTAATATTGCAGAAATAGGAAAAAATTTAGTAAATGGAATTTGGGAAGGAATAAAAAACGCCAAAGATTGGTTATTGGGAAAGATTAATGAATGGTGTGGAAATATTTTAAATGGAATTATGTCTTTTTTTGGAATACACTCACCATCAAAGGTATTTAGAGATAAAATAGGTACAAATTTAGCATTAGGTTTAGGAGAAGGTTTTTCAAACACAATGAAGGATGTAACGAAAGATATGTCTAATTCAATTCCTACTAAATTTGATGTTAATTCTACAATTTCTAAAACAGACAGTGCTAAACAGTTAAGTTTAGAAAATATAACAAACGCATTTATTATGGCAATTAAAAATTTGAATGCTCAAATAGTGATTGACAAAGATGTCGCAGGAAGATTTATTATAACATCTGTTAATGATAATTTTGGAAGAATGTATGGATAGGAGGCATAGAGTGAAAGTAAGAAGATTTTTATTAGAAAATGAAAAAGGACAGCAATTTAAAATGGACAACCTAGATGAAGGCTGTTTTTTTGTGTCTCCAACAGACTTAGGCTATTCATACAAAATTAACTTTGTTAGATTGCAAAATTCTTTTATAGAAAATAATAGAGAGTTACAACAAAAAAACCCAAAAGGAACATTATACTTCAAATCATATGACAAAGTCAAAGAATTCATTGATTACATAGAAGGTTCTAACAAAATTAAATTTTTGTATGGTGTACCTTTTGAAGCAGGAGAAAAAATATATTATAGAGATGTAGCAATTATTAAATTAGATAAAACTGAAAAAACAGGTATTTGGCTCGCTTGTCCTATAGAGTTTGCTAGCACTTCATTGTGGTATGAAGAAAACACAACAGTATATACAATAAAACCAGTTTCAAACGAAATAAGGTGGGACTTTAGGTGGGACAGTAGATTCACAGATTACAATACAAGAAACTTGCAGCACATAAATACAGGACATGTAGAAGCGCCTATCTTAATAGAATTTACAGGAAAAGTAATAAATCCTAAAATACAGCTATATGTCGAAGGAAAGCTTTATCAAGAACTTAAATTCAATATAACTATAAATGAATATGAAAAATTACTATATTGTACAAAAGAAAATGAATTTTATATCAACAAGCAAAACACAGATGGAACATTAGAGGATTTATATGATTTAGATATAATAAAAGATTTTGAAAAAATAGACGAAGTAATAAGACTTCCACAAAACAAGTCTTGCGAATTAAGGCTAACAGCAGATAATGATGTGTTGAATGCAAAAGCAACTATTTGGACCTACTACAAGGCTGTTTAGGAGGTGTAGGATGAATGAATTAATAGTACATTTTAATGAACAAGACTATGTATTAGCATATAATGAACAATCAGGATATTATGAAATAGATTTATTGGCTCCTGAAACAGGAGGAATATATAATGCAGATATAGAGTTTACAGACTTACTAGAGCAAAGTTACGAAAAAAGTCAAGTAATACAAATTTTAGCACAAGAAGAAATAAAAATAGAGACAAATGAGATTCTGATGTGGATATTTGATATCAGAGACTTTTCAATAAAAGATATTGTAGAATTAAGCGATTATGAAATTAATATAGACGAAGAAACAAATGCAAATTCTATAATAAAAGTTTTAAAGAAAACAACAGCAGAAGCAGACGATATTGTATTTATCAAAAAAAATGGGCAAATAATTTATTGGGGAATAATTGATAAAATCTCTAATGAAAACGGTGGAATAATGTATGAATACACATTAAAATATATAACAAATATATTTGATGAGAAAGTAGAAGTTATTGAGGAGCAGTATATCAGAGAAAGAGGTATTGAAGATTTCTTAGAACACACAATCAATGCACATTTTGTAGAAAACATAGATGAATTCACAAATAAAACATATTTAGAAGTAAGAACTCTTACTCATACTAAATTAGAAAAAAGTGTTGATAATGCTGAAAATGGCATCTACAATTTACATACATTTATGACGAATTGTACGCAAAATTATGATATTGTGTACAATTTTTTTATTGAAAACAAAAAATTAATAATTACAATCGGAAAACAAGAAAGAAAAAAGGTGTTGTTAAATGTAAAGGCTCAAGCAATATCTAACTACAATGAAGTGTTCGAAACGAGTGTTGTGTCTAAAGTAATAGTAAAGACAAGCACAGGTAGATATGTCTTATATCTGCTAAATGACAGAACAACTACAGAAGATATGTCAAATGTAAATAGAGCAAAAGGAAGAACAGAAAGAGTATATACAGAAAAAGATGAAGATGCAAGACAAACAGCTTTAGACGTATTCAAAAAAAATTCATATAATCACAAAGTTACTTTTAGATATAATAAAAACATTGGCATAGGGACACCTATAGCAATGAAAACAAAAGAATCTGTATTATTAGATACCTATATATCAGCTTTAAAAATTACGCAAAAAGATTTCATAGAATATACTTGTGGAAATATAAGAACTAAATTTATAGACAAATTATTAAAAGAAAGGAAAGATTAATAATGTTAAAAGGTCATGTTTTTTCAAAACAACTTTTTGAAAACCCTATTTTTGCACTATTTATTAATACATTCTTGAACGGAGTAAATGGAGTAAGTAACAATTATAAAACTGGAATGCTAGTAAGTTATAGTGGTTCAAATGTAACAGTATCTAGTGGGGCAGTATGTATACAAGGAAGATTTTTAGAGGAAGATACGGAAACTCCAATTGCAGTGGGAACAGAATCTGCATATTGCAAATTAGTTATAGAAATAGATTTAGACAAAACAAATACAGAAAGTGAATTAAATCAAGCAACTTATAAAGTAGTAAAGTCTAGTAGTGCCTATCCAAATTTAACGCAAACAAATATTGTAAAGAATGTTTCTGGTATATATCAATACGAATTAGCAAGATTTAGAACAAATTCAAATGGCATTACAGACTTTCAAGACAAAAGAACATTTTTAGATTTTAATAGTATTTACAATAAAATACAAGCAGAATTTCATACAGTACTGAATGAACTGCAGGAAGAGCTGGAAAGCGTTGAAGATGGCTCTGCATATTTATTGAAAAGCGGAGGAACAATTAATGGAAAAATAATAGTAAAAGAAGGAGTATATGACGAAAGCGGTTTACAATATTTAGGTGGAGATAGATTAAAAATTTTAACTGGAACAATCACAGCAACTAAAAGTGATAATCCAGGAAATTTTTTTAATCCAACAGATATAACATTGGATTATCCAAAAGGTTTAAACATTAACAATACAGCAGTTATATCATTAACACAAACTGCAAAAGAAGGAAAAAGATATTACAACTTTGGTTCTAGCGAGGTGTCAACTTCATCATCTTTTTTAACAGGTTCGCTTCCAGCAAGAATAACATTAAATCAAAACAATATCGTTCTCACTGTGTACAACATAAGCTCTGGTGATATAACTACTAATTATCGTATAGTATTATTAGACACAACTGCTAGAACAACTTCTGTATAAGGAGGTAGTTAAATGCCAAATAAAATACAAGAAATTATATTAGAACCGTCTAAAATACATGTGCGGTTCTAATTTTAAATTAAAAATAAAGGCAACAAGATATTTAATTTACGATGAAATAAAAGCTAAAAAATATGATCAGATAAAAAATTTTACATACAGTGAAATGAAAGGAGAATGAGAATGGCTACTACAGAAAATGGAATATATTATCCAGATGACTATAGTTCGGTTGCAGATGTACCAGGTGATATGAAAAAAATGGTAGAAAGTATAGATACTAATAAAGTACAAAAAATACCAGGAAAAGAACTAAGCGCAAATGACTTTACAAATGAATACAAAAAAAAGCTAGATAGCCTAGAAAACTACGATGACACAGAAGTAAAGCAAAACATATCAGAAATCGAAGAAGAACTAGAAAAAACAAAAAAAGAATTTGATGATTATGCAATACATGGACAAGCCTCAGGAGAGTTCATACATTTAACAGATAGTGCTAAATCTAGTTGTAAGATTGATATAAAAGGAAATACAAAACAAGAAACAAGAACTGGTAAAAATTTATTTAATATTGAAACTGCTACTATGTATGCAGGAACTAAAGAACTAACTAGTGATAAAACAGGTTTCATTTTAAGAAAAAGTACAAATAGAGTCAATAATTACTATTTGACCAAAAATCTTCCAGCTGGTACATATACAATATATTTCAAGTTAAAATTAGAAAATTCTACATTTAATCAACAAAATGTAGGCTTTTCATTTAAAAATTCAGCCCAAGACAACGTAGGGGCTACTGTGACTGCAACATCTAATGGGACTTATGCATTGAAAGTAACTACAGACCAAGAGGTAAGTTTTTTATATTGTTTTATTAATAATGGTGAAAACGCTAATTGTGTTGCAACAATTACGGATTTTATGATACTTGAAGGAGAACACACAATTGATGAAAACTATGAAAGATTCGGAGCAAGTCCTTCTTTAAATCATCCATCGAAAATCGAAACTGTTGGAAACAATATAAATCTATTACACATGCAAGAAAAAAGTTATATACAACTTGGCGTAAACGTAACTCAAAAAGAAAGCTGTTTGGAGTTAAATGGTACAACAAATGGAGCGCAGAATATTTTGAGCGGAGGATATGTAGACATAGGTAATTTTAAAAAAGGAAAATATATTTTTAAAGCTCATATTTCTGGAAGTTTCGAAAAGCAAGGCAGTGATGATTTTGCTCTTTATATCAGAAAAAAGAACGACACTTCTAAAAGTTATGGAAACATAAGTGGAGCTAATATTGAAGAAGGGACAAATTCTTTTATTTTTGAACTTACAGAAGATACTGATTTAGTCATTCAAATTTGGGTAAATGCTTCGGGAATAGTATTCAGTAATTTCGAAATGAAATTAAAAATAGAAGAAGGTGAAATAGCAACAAGTCATTCTCCTTATAATTTAGGTAGCGTAAAAATAATTGCAATAAATGAAAATTTATACAATGAAGATAATTACGCAGATAAACTAACAATAGATACAGATGAAACTTTTAAAGAAACTTCTAGTACTAAGATAATAAAAATACCTGTTAAGCCAAATTCTACATATACTCTTTCTAGAAGTCCAGTTGAAGGTACAACAGCAAATATCGTATATGGAATAAGTGATACAGAACCTCTTGCAAACGCAAAATGCACTTACAACATATTGCATTCTACTGAAACAAACAAACAGATAGTAACAACAGCAAATACAAAATATATTTGTATTAGAAAACAAAAAAATAATAGCGATTATGCTTTATTTGAAAATATGAAAGTAGAAGAAAATGAAGTTGCGACTTCATATATAGAACATGAAGAAAACAGTGTAACAGTTCCAATTCAACAAGAAATGCTGTTAGAAGATGAGTTCGACAGAATCAACAAAAAAGAAGTTCATAACTGGAGTAAGTATGAAATAACAGGAAATGAAGACTGGAGAAAACACGCAACAACAAGCAATAATGCATTTTATTTCGAAGCAAAAAACATTTTTACGAACGCAGAAACACCAGCAAACAACAAGGAAGAAGCAACAATTATAAACACTCATTATAAGAATTATGCTGTAGATACTATCGCTCAAAATAATATAGAAGGAACAGGATTAGCAATGAACACTGCTTATTACGTCGGAACAGGCTTAGATGGAATATCTACTTTAGAAGAGTTTAAAGCAAAAATGCAAGAGTTGTACAATGCAGGGACACCAGTTACATTATATTACAAAAAAACAGAAGCAACAAAACTAGACTTGATACAAGAACAAATAGAAGCTCTAGAAAAACTAGACGAAATGCAAACATATAAAAACATAACAAATATAACAACAGATAGCATAGCAATACTTGATGTAGACTATAAAAAAGACCTAGAAACTTGGCAAAAGCAACAAGATGACAGAATAACAGCATTAGAAGAATTATTAAGCACAACACAAACAAGTGCAATGTTAATAGAAAATTTAGAAAATGATTTATTAAAGGAGGTAGAATGATATGTTAGTAAATTTGTTAAATAATCTAATCGAAAAGAAATATTATTCAAAAAAGTTAGTCATACAAAACAAACTAGATGTATTTTATGCAATGTCTAAAATAAGCGATGAAGATTATACGGCTTTAACTTTAAAGGTAGAAGAAAAATACAAAGAAGAAGTGATAGAAGCTACAGAAGTCACAGGACCATCTACAGAAGAAAATGTAGAAAGTGAGGACTAATATGCAAGAAGCACAAATATTAGAAAGATTAGTTGCTGTAGAAGAAAGAAGTAAATCAAATACTAAAAGAATAAATGAGGCAGAAGCTAGACTTAACGAAAATGAAAGAGTTTTAAATAATGTGGACAAGTCTCTATCTGTAACAGTAGAACAAATTAAAAACATAGCTGAAGATTTAAAACAAACAAGTATTAATTTTAAGGAAGCAATGATGAGAAGCAATACAGCAAATAGTAAAGAAACCGAATTATTGAAAGAAAAATGCAATGATTTAGAGAAGAAATATGAAAAATTAGACAGTAAGCTCGAACAAGAAACTGTAGGTAAAGATGCTGAAAATTGGAGAAATTCAAAAAGTAAGATAATTTCTTGGATTATTACAGCTATTTTAACAATAATAGCAGGAGCTTTAGGATTATCAAAATTTTTATAGGAGGTAAATCAAAATGAATAAAACAAAGAAACGAAGTATTATAGTAATAATTGTAGCTGTTTTAATAGGAATTTTAAGTGGACTAGGCTTTTATAATGTAAATAAAGATAGTTCAACAGAAGAAATAATAAATAGTGCAGTAAATGAAATAAAAGACTATATAAGCACATATCAAATGAGCGACGAAGATGTCGCAAATTTAGCAACAACTGAAATTATAGAACAAACAGAAGAGCAGGAAAAAGCTACAGAGCAAGAAGTAGAAGATGAAAGTTTCAAACTTCAAGGGGAAGTAGCTTATGAAGGGACTAGCGAATACCCTCAAATTAGTTTAGGGGATTACAAAGGACTTACATATTACAGTCAAATTGACAGTCGTTGGGCAAATAAGATGTATTCAAGTGTAGGAAATTCAAATCAAACAATCGGAACTTCTGGTTGTCGGACCTACATCGGCAGCAATGATTGTAACAGCAACAAAAGGTACAATTACTCCTGATACAATGGCAGATTTGTTTGTCAAATACGGATATAGAAGTTCTGGAAACGGTACTTATTTAAGTGCGTTTAGATTTGTTGCAGATACATTCGATATAGAATATCAAGAAACATACAAACTAGACGAAGCAGTAAATCTATTAAGAAACAATCATTATTTAGTTGTATCTGTAAACAACGGCTTATTTACAACTAAAGGTCATTTAATGGTAATTGTAGGAATTGAAGGGGACATGTTAAAAATTTACGACCCTTATTTGTACGCAGGAAAATATGAAACTTCTACAAGAAGAGGCAAGGTAACAGTTAGTGGAAATACTGTGTATTGTAGTATAGAAAACTTTAGAAATTATGCAAATTACAATGGATTTTATGCTTATAAACACGATGGGAATACAGAAACTAACAATAATCAACCTGTTATAACACAAGGTTATACAAGATATGTTAAAACATCTACAGGTATAGGAGTAAATGTGAGAAATGCTCCAAATGGAGCTATAGTAGGAGCTTTGTCAGATGGTACAAGAGTAACAGTAGAAAGTACAAATTCAAATTGGTCTAATATTGGCTCAAATAGATGGGTTTGTTCTGATTATCTAGTACAAACATATACTAACCCTGTTGTTTCAAATACAGTAGGACAAACAAGAAAAACAAAAGCTTGTTATTTATATTCTAACAGCAATTTGACAGGAATTAGATACACTTATAAAGCAAATACAACAGTAACAATATTACAAAACATATCTAGTAATGTAGATAAAGTAAGAGTAAATTTAACAGGAAGAATAGCTTATATTAATACTTCTAACTATACAACTTCTACAGGTCCTACAATTAAAAATACAGTAGGACAATATAAAAGGTTAAAAGCTACAACTTATCTATATTCTAATTCAAATTTAACAGGAATTAGATACACATATTTACCTTTAACGCAAATAAAAATTGTAAGAAATGTATCTTCTAATATAGACTATGTTTATGTAGTTAAAACAGGACGATATGCTTATATAAATACAAATGCTTATAAATAAAATAAAAGCTAGATTAGATTAATTTCTAGTCTAGCTTTTTTCTCCTTTTAAGGATAATAAATGCGTTTCTTTATATATATTATATGATATTTAAAAAAATTAGTCAATACCTAATTTTTCTTTTAGTGCTTCTTGTAAAACTTGTGAAAAGTTAATATTGTTTTTTTCTGATAAGTAATTCAACCATTCTGGTATAGTTAAAGTTTTCTTTATTGATTTATTGTTAAATTTTTTATGATATTCATCCATATCAATACTTACAAATGAAATAAACTGATTTTTTTGTAAAGTAACATCTGAAAAATCTAAAGTAGGTGTTGGAAAATTAGTCATATCATCCAAATATAGACCCATAGCATCCTGAGCCATTAAGTAAGCATTTTGAATACTGTCTCCATAAGTTGAACATCCTTTTAAATCAATAAAGTCAACATTGTAATATTTACCATCGTAAGTAAATATTGCAGGAAAGACAGTTAATTGATTTCTCATTTCTTTACCTCCCAAAGTTTATAAAAATAGAAAGAAGAAAAATAAATGGTAAACAGACATTTTCTATAAAATTAAAGCATTCTCCTCCAACATGCTAAATTTTATAGTGTAGTATAGGAAGGGGTAATTATTTCAACCCCGTCCTTTTTAGTATTGCTTCAGCAGTTCCGATTGGTATGTCTTTATTATGTATTGGAATTATCTCAATTTGGTTTCCGTTTTCTCATCTTTAAATGAGAACCTTTTTGGGATATTTCCTGCCAACCATTTTGCTTTAGCAATTTGATTAGCTGTTTACTTCGCATTTATTATCCTCCTTTCTGAATATAATTATACTACGTATTAATACGTATGTCAATAGTTTTTTTAAAAAAAGTTTAAAATTTTTTAAAATACTGAAAAACACCTAAAAATCAAGGCATACAAGTATATTAACTAAAAATAAAAATGGCTTAAAAGGGAATATAAAAGGTCGATTTTGATTGATATTTCAAGAAAAATTAAAGATTTTCAAAGTTTGCAATTTTTAGAAATTTGTGATATAATGTTGACAGATAGTAATAGAAATGTTACAATTCTTTTACTTAAATATTACATTTTTGTGAACAATTCGTAATATTTATTGACAAAAGAGAATATCTATTATATAAGTAAATTAATAAAAAAGAGTAAGGCTTTCGCCTCACTCGTGTGTTGAATTATCGGATTGGTTGAAGTAAGTTGCTGGACTGACTTCAACCTTTTCTTTATTTATGAACAATTGATATCCGAAAATGCCAATCGTTCCAACCAGCACTGCTAAACAAAGAAACATGAACCCAATGCTTATGTACTTGTTTTCCATAAAGCACCTCCTTCTTTTGTACTTGCACTAACTCATCTTGCGAAAAGTTAGGTGCATAAACTAATATTTAGTTGGACATAGAAGTAAATACTAATCTATGCACCCAACTTTGAAGGAGTATTCAACTGATACATACTATATCAAAAATCATACTACCTAGTCAACAGTTTATTTGACATAAAAATACATATTTTAACAATTCGACAAAATACAACAAACAAAATAAACATAATATGATACAATAAACGTAGAGGTGATGTATCATGAAAGAAATGTATATTAAATCTCTACAAATGATAAAAGTATTAAATATTAAAAAAGAAAAAGATTACAATAAGTTATTACATAATTACTTAATTTTAAGTTCAGAAAGTTTAAAGTACATATCAAGAACAAGACGTTTTAGAAAAATAATAAAATTAGCAAGAGAAGTATAATCTTCTCTTTTTTAATGCATATTAATAAAAAATGTGTTAAAATAAGAAAGGTAAAAAAAGAAACATGACAGAAATTTATATAAAAATGGGTGGTACAAATGATAAATGATTTTGAAAAAATAAGAAAAAAATTAGATGAATCTGTTTTAAAAAACGGACTTAATTCAAAAAAAACTAAAAAACTAAGTGAAAAGTTTGACAAATTAGTAAGTGAATTTTATAAAAACGAGAAACAATATGATAAAACAAATATTTTGTATATTAAATATGAAGAATCTATTTTTCATTTAATAAAAATTACAAAGGAATTTGCAAAATTTCCTTCTATTGAGGAATGGAATAAATATGCAAAAGAAAAGTACTTATTAAATTCAGAAAGCTTAAAATACATGAGTGGTTTAAATTGGCATAAATTAAGAAGTAGAACACTATCAAAAACATAGTTGAAAAAATTTGAAAAAAATTTTTACAGTATTTTCAATGATTTGCAACCTATTTTGTCGAAAATAGGTTTTGATTTTTAAAAGGATATACTATATAATACAAAAAAAGTGAGAAAAGATAGTGATACTTGCAACCTAAAACTATCTTTCTCACCCACACAATACTCAAAGAGTATGTATACTTGTAGTATAGCCTCTTTGAGAGAAAATGTCAAATTTTTATACGAAAGAGGGGTTATATTTTATGAAAGATGTAGTTTTAAATGAAGTGAAAAAAGAATTAAATTGGAAAGAGAGGATTGTTATAAAGATATTTACAAGAACCTTTAACAAGATATACAATATAACTAGAATAAAACTAGTAAATATTATAATGAAATAATGCATGTATCATAAACATTTTGATAAAAGGTTCGGAAAGCCAGCTTGTAGTACAGGGGGATTTCCAACATTAAGAAGAGGTAGTCTTAGTAATTATGTATTAATTGCACAAGACGATTTAAATACATTAGGGTATAGAACAAATGGATTAGATGGCATATTTGGAGCAGCTACCCAAAATGCGGTTATTAGTTATCAAAGGTCAAGAGGGCTAGCAGCAGACGGTATTGTGGGATGTAATACATGGCGTTCTTTGCAAGAAGAGGTTGTGGGAAGTGGACCAACAAATACAACTATTAATTAAATATTGATAAAGAAATTGACAAACAATAGAATTTATAATAATGTATAGATAATAAAGGAAAAGGAGAAAAATATGGAAAAAATACTAAAGACAACTCAAAATTTTTTAATTATTCAGATTTTTCTATTACTAATTTCAATGATATTAGCATTATTTAGCTTTTCAATTAAAATATTTATAGCACAAATTATACTAATAATACTAACATATTTTTCATTAAAAAAATTAAACGAGGAAAATGGATTAGCTGTTATTATCACAACACTAACAGGAATTGTTGGAGTCATAATAGGTTTCACACTAACAAATGTATTAGTAACAATATTTTATGGAGCTATATTAATACAAATACTGAAAATTATTCTTTATCCAATGGGAATGGAAGATAATGTTATATTAAAAATAATTTTCAATATAATAGGAATAGCTTGTATTTTAGGTATTTGCTATTTTTCACTTAACAACAAATTAGGTTTATCTGGAAGTATAGAAGATGCACTAAAAAATTATAATAAAATTCAACTATCAACATCTATTCCAGAAGTAGAAAAAGCAATTGGGAAGAGTGGAGAAAAAGAAGAAATGGGAAGTTTAATGCTATTAAACTTTTACTCTAATAGAGACAAAGGATATAAAGTGACAGCATATTTTGACAAATTAAACAATAGTAAGTGCAAAACTAAAACATTATCATATGATAAATCGACATTAAATGAAGATTTAGGAAAAGAAACCATAAGTTTTAACAATTTTGATAAAATAAAAGAACAAAAAGAAAAATCAAGTTTAAATTATTATTTGAAACATTCAAAAGAATTTGATAAAGAATATAAAACATTAGAAGAATATAAATTAGATAATATGATATATCTTTCAGATATTAAGGAAAATTTAGGAGATGAAGGAATAGAAATTGAAAAAGAAATATACTTAGAAAATATAAGAGAAAAATATTTATTTGCAGATAAGAATTCTAATTATATTATTGTATATGTACAAGAAAACAATATTTTTTCAATGGAAGGAAATGTGAACGGTGAAGAAATTGACTGGAATATAATTTAAGAGATAAGCCAAAACTTATCTCTTTTTGTTGATATTAACTTTTATTTTTAGTTTTAAGATTATCTTCATTCTCTTGCAATTTAACTAATTGATTGGTAAGAACTTCTATTATCATCTTATTATAATCATTTAATTTCATATAAGATTCTAAAAATTTATCATTTACAAAATCATTAAAACAAGCATTGTCAGCACCAATTAAATCATCAAATAAAAAGTCAGAACTAATATTTAAAGCCTTACACAAATTAACAATCGTAGTAGCACTACCAAAAGCAACACCACGTTCTAACTGACTAATATATCTTGTAGATAAAGACAATTTTTCAGCCAGTTTTTCTTGTGTATAATTTGTTCTTGCTCTAGCTAATTTAATTTTCTTACCAATGCATTTTTTCAAATATTCTTCATTATTTTCCATAAGAATTCCTCCGAAAATTACTTATTAAAAGTATAACAAGTAGAAAATGAAAAAAGAACGAACTATTAATAAGAAAAATAGAAAAAACAACCACAAATAGTTCGTGTTACAATGGTAAATTAAATTTCAAATAAAAATATTTTTATGAAATTTTATAAAAAATAAAAAAAATTAATAAAAAAGCTTGCAAAATATAAAAAGTTATATTAAAATTTAGGTGAAGTGGAGAAAAGTGGTGCAAAGTGGTAGAAAGTGAAAAAGAGGTGAAAACACTTGCTAATAGGGGAATATGAGCACTCTTTAGATGCAAAAGGCAGATTAATTATGCCAGCAAAGCTAAGACAAGATATGGGAGAAAAGTTCATCGTAACAAAAGGATTAGATGGATGTTTATTTGCATTTTCACAAAGCGAGTGGCTAAATTTCGAAACCAAATTAAAAGCATTACCACTTTCAGACAGAAACGCTAGAAACTTTGTAAGATTTTTCTTATCAGGAGCAACAGAATGTGAAATAGATAAACAAGGAAGATTTCTAATCCCAACCAATTTGAGAACAGCTGCAAACTTAGAAAAAGAAGCAATTATCATAGGAGTTGGGACAAGACTAGAAATATGGAATAAAGAAACATGGGAAAAATGTGATGAAAATATATCAGCAGATGAAATTGCAGAAAACATGGCAAATTTAGGTATATAACTTGAAAAAGTTTATATAAACACCAAAGATAAAAATACAAAAGAAAAAGTTACAAAAGAAAAAAATACAAAAGAAGAAAAATGAAAAAACGAAAGATAAAAATACAAAAGACAAAAGTACAAAAGATAAAAATCCAAATACAAAAGAAATAAAAACAAAAGCTTTTTGAAAACCAAAGTAAACACAGCAAAAGAAAAAGTAACAAAAGATTTTGAAAACCAAAAGAAAAAAATACAAAAAAGAGAAAGACAGCTGGTAATTTTCTTAAATTCCAGCTGTTTAAGCGTTAATAACAAAAAGGAGTAAAAAATTGGAATTCAAACACTACCCAGTTATGTTACAAGAATGTATAGAAGGATTAAAAATAAAAGAAGATGGAATTTATGTAGATGGAACTTTAGGAGGAGCAGGTCATAGCAAAGAAATAGCAAAACGACTATCAATCAAGGGAAAACTAATAGGAATTGATAGAGATGAAGAAGCCTTAGAAGCTGCGAAAGAAAATCTACAAGAATTTCAAAATGTAACTTATATCCATGATAACCATGATAATATACAAGAAATATTAGAAAATTTAAAAGTACAAAAAGTAGATGGAATATTATTAGATTTAGGTGTTTCTTCTTATCAACTAGATGAAAAAAATAGAGGATTTAGCTATCTAGGAGAAAACGAACTAGATATGAGAATGGACAAAACACAAGAATTAAATGCCAATATAGTAATTAACACTTATCCAGAAGAAAGACTTGCAAATTTAATATATGAATATGGAGAAGAAAGATTTTCAAGACAAATTGCCAAAAATATTTGTGAGCAAAGAAAACAAAAAGAAATTACAACAACAAAAGAATTGGTAGAAATCATTGAAAAATCTATTCCAAAATCAAAACAAAAAGAAGGACACCCAGCAAAAAGAACCTTCCAAGCAATCAGAATAGAAGTAAATAATGAAATAAAACCATTATACCAAACTGTAAAAAATTGCATAGACTGCTTAAATCCAGAAGGAAGACTATGTATTATCACATTTCATTCTTTAGAAGATAGAGCAGTAAAAAATGCTTATATAGAGGCAAGTGGCAAATGCACATGTCCAAGTGATTTACCATATTGTGTATGTGGAGCAAAAAAACTAGGGAAAATAATAACCAAAAAACCAATCATTGCAACAGAAAAAGAAAGAGAAGAAAATAGCAGGTCACAAAGTGCTAAATTAAGAATATTTGAAAAAATCTAAAAAGGAGGTGAATAACTTATGGCAAGAAACGGGTATCAATATGGTACAAGTCCAAGAAAATTAGAACCTGTGGAAAGAAAAACCAAAAAACAACAAAAGGGTAATTTGAAAATAGTAAAAGATTTACCAAGACAAGATGTAAAATTATCAAAAGCCCAAAAGAAAAAGCAAAGAAAAGTAACATGTGTTATTGTTGCCATATTTATCATGTTATTAACCATAAGTTATAGAAACTCCCAAATAAATGAAAGTTTTAATCAAGTACAAACATTAAAAAAACAATTAGCAGCTTTAGAAAAAGAAAATGAACAAACCAAAGTAAATATAGAAAATAGTCAAAATTTGAGCTTTATTGAACAAGAAGCAAAAACAAAATTAGGAATGCAAAAATTAACAAACAAACAAACAGTATATATTAACTTGCCAAAAAAAGATTATGTGGAATCTGCTTCAGAAGAAGTAAAAATAGAAAAAGAGAAAAACTGGTTCGAAGAATTTGTAGACAAAATTTTTCATAGATAGATTGTGGCAACCTGTCCCAAAAGTAACCATTTTTGGCAATTCAGGGACAGTCCCCCAATAACCAGTCTCCCCAATAGACCATAATTTTTGGAATAAAAACACATACCTCTAATAAATATTATTAGAGGTGTTTTTTTATGGCTATGACGAAGCTTTCTAGTAAAAAGAAAATGCGAACCACATTATTTGTTACTTTTCTCATATTAATATGTTTATTAGTTAGAATAGGATATATCCAATTAATACAAGGAGGAGAACTATCCACATTAGCATATCAACAACAAACATTAGATAGGAATATCAATCCTAGAAGAGGAACCATTTATGATGCAACAGGAGACAATATATTAGCAGTAAGTAGTACAGTAGAAACAGTAACTGTTAATCCGGGAAATATTGCCAAAGAGGATAAAGAAAAAGTGGCAAAAAAATTATCAGAATTATTTGAATTAGATTATGAAAAGACCCTAAAAAAAGTAACAAAGAGAAGTTCTATTGAAACTATTATCAAAAAAGTAGAAAAAGAAAAAACAGATGAACTAAGAATTTGGATGGAAGAAAACAATATTACTTCTGGAATTAATATAGACGAAGATACCAAAAGATATTATCCATATAGTACTTTGGCATCGCAGATTATCGGATTTTGTGGAAGTGATAATCAAGGATTAGATGGTATTGAAGCAAAATATGATGAACAATTAAAAGGAAAACAAGGAGCTATACAAAGGCATACAGATGCAAGAGGGAAAGAAATTGGAACAGAAGGAGAAAATTATGTTTCTGCAATAGATGGAAATGATTTAGTATTAACCATAGATGTTACAGTTCAAAGTATTGTAGAAAAATATTTAAAAGAAGCTTGTATTGATAATGTCTGTACAGATGGAGGCAATGTCATAGTAATGAATCCACAAAATGGAGATATTTTAGCAATGGCAACCTATCCTAATTATAATCTGAACTCACCCTATGAAGCATATACAGACGAATTAAAAGGTATATGGGATAGTATAGAACAAGCAGAAAAAACAAAAAATTTACAAGCAGTTTGGAGAAATAAAGCAATTGCAGATACTTATGAACCAGGCTCTGTTTTTAAGTTAATCACAGCATCTGCTGCTATTGAAGAAGGAATTGTAACAGATATTGACAAAGAAGGGGAATTTACTTGCACTGGAGGAATTGAAGTTGCAGGAGTTAGAATAAAATGCTGGAGATATTATAGACCACATGGAGCAGAAAGTTTAAGATTAGCATTAATGAATTCATGTAATCCGGTATTTATCGGACTAGGACAAAAAATGGGAGTCACTAAATATTATGAATATTTAGAAAAGTTTAAGTTATTACAAAAAACAGGAATTGATTTACCAGGAGAAGCAGGAAGTATTTTTTTAGCAAAAGAAAAAGCAGGACCAGTAGAACTTGCTACCATTAGTTTTGGGCAAAGATTTGAAATAACACCCATTCAATTGGTAACAGCAGTTTCTGCTATTGCCAATGGAGGAACTAGTGTACAGCCACGAGTAGTAAAAGAAATTATTGATAGTCAAACAAAAGAAATAACAGAAGTACCAGTAAAAACAAATGGGACAGTAATTTCGAAAGAAACATCAGAAAAAGTACTTAGTATGATGGAATCTGTTGTATCTGAAGGAACAGGAAAAAATGCAAAAGTAGCAGGATATCGAATTGGAGGAAAAACAGGAACATCAGAAGATGGGGTGAACACGAATAAATATGTTACATCTTTTTGTGGAGTTGCCCCGATAGACAATCCACAAGTAGTAGTTCTAGTAACTTTATATAATCCAACAGGAGAAGGGGGACATCAGCGGTCGGAGGAGTTGCAGCACCTGTAGGAGGGCAAATATTTAGTGAAATTTTACCTTATTTAGAAATAGGTCAAGGAAATCAAGAGGAAATAGAAGTGGTAGAAGAAATAGAAACACCAGATATGATAGGATTAAGTATAAAAGAAGCTGAAAAGTTGGCAAAAGAAAATGAATTAGAGTTACAAATAGAAGAAACAGAAGAATTAGATAAGGAAAATACTATCATAAAAGACCAAACTCCAAAAGCAGGAATTAGCATAAAAAAAGGAAGTAAAATTTATGTACAATATTAATTACACAATAGCGTTTTAAATAAAAATAGATAACTATTTTGAATTATAGTAAAGTTAATATAAATAAAACAAAAAGAGGGCTTGACAAAAGTTCTCTTTTTTTGATACAAATAAGAAAGAAAAGAATGGAAGGAGAAAAAAATGAGAAATTTAATTGATATTGTAGACCTATCAGTAGAAGAAATTAACGAATTGATTAAAGTAGCTAAAGACATCATCCAAAATAAAGAGAAATATTCTCATAAATGTGATGGTAAAAAATTAGCTACTTTATTTTTTGAACCAAGCACAAGAACAAGACTAAGCTTTGAAGCTGCCATGATGGAATTAGGAGGAAATGTAATAGGATTTTCAGAAGCAAGTTCTAGCTCCACAGCAAAAGGAGAAAGTGTAGCAGATACCATCAGGACAGTAGGATGTTATAGTGATATCATTGCTATGAGACATCCGAAAGAAGGAGCTCCTCTGGTAGCATCAGAAAAATCAGTAGTACCTATTATAAACGCAGGAGATGGAGGACATCATCATCCAACACAAACTTTGACAGATTTACTTACGATTCATTGTGAAAAAGGAAGACTAGAAAATTTAACAATTGGGCTTTGTGGAGACTTAAAATTCGGAAGAACAGTACATTCTTTAATTACTGCAATGGCAAGATACCAAAATATTAAATTCGTATTAATTTCCCCAAAAGAATTAGAAATACCAGAATATGTAAAAAAAGAAATTTTGGAAAAAAATAATATTCCTTATGTAGAAACAAATGATATGGAAGAATATATGAACGAACTAGATATTTTATATATGACAAGAGTACAAAAAGAAAGATTTTTCAATGAAGAAGATTATTTAAGATTAAAAGATTATTATATTTTAAATAAAGAAAAATTAGAAAAAGCAAAAGAAGATTTATGTATCATGCACCCACTTCCAAGAGTAAATGAAATATCCGTAGAAGTGGATGATGACAAAAGAGCTTGTTATTTCAAACAAGTAGAATATGGAAAATATATTAGAATGGCACTTATTCTAAAATTATTGGAGGTAAAATAAATGAATATAGATAGTATAAAAAATGGGATTGTCATAGACCATATTCAAGCAAAAAGAGGAATGGAAATTTATGAAGCACTTAACTTAAAAGAATTAGAGTGTTCCGTAGCCATCATAACAAATGCCAAAAGTAAAAAAATGGGAAGAAAAGATATCATAAAAATAGATAAAGCCATTGATATTAATATGGATGTGATTGGATATATAGATCCAGATGTAACCATTAATATTGTAGAAAATGACGTATTAGTGAAAAAATATCATGCACAGCTACCTGAAAAGATTGTAAATATTGCTAAATGTAAAAATCCAAGATGTATCACTTCTGTAGAAAAAGAATTAGACCAAATTTTTATCTTAAAAGATAAAGATAAAAAACTATATCGCTGTAAATATTGCGAAATGAGCTTAAAAAAATAATGTGATAAATTGAAAAAACTTCTAATAAAATATATTAGGAGTTTTTTTGTAACTATTCAGGGTTAAATGTACAACTTAGAAAATTCATTGTGTTTTTTATTTGTAACTCCCAGCATCGCACAGTCTGTAAATAAATATAAATAAAATAATAAATAAGATAAACAGTCTGTATGCTCGCTGGTCCCCCCGAATTGTTACTGCATAAAAAATACAATGAATTTTCTAATAAGAAGCAATACCCCTTAAATAGTTGTTACTGTTCAGACTAGCACACTAAAAAAGCCCGCGTCAGCAATTGATTTCAAAAAAATGGGTGGATATCCTTAATAAGGGGAACCAATTTTTTTGAAACAATTGCGATTAAACAGGGCTATTTGAATTTAAAGTCTGAACAGTAACAAATAGTTACGTTTTTTTGGTGAATTGTAAAAGTAACTTCCAAAAGAAAAAGTAAATTCCAAATGTAAGAGAAACAGCCATTTTCTAAATA
>CALXCD010000006.1 GCA_944386715.1 uncultured Clostridia bacterium | reverse complement strand
GGAATCTCAAAAATCAAGAAACAAAGTCAGTTCAAGATTTTAATAAAGAGAAATCCTACTAAAAATTTATGCTATCGTTTTTTTCTTGATCATTGTAAAAATTGTCAACCTATGGTAAAATGATAGCGTAATGATTAAAAAAGGAGAAATAAAGTGAAAATAGGAATTGATATAGATGATACAACTTTTATAACAGTAAAATCAATGTTAAAATATGCTGATAAATTTGAAGCAGAAATATCAGGGGAACCAATTAATAGAGATAGTTTTGGGTTGATAAAAGATAGATATTATTTAAAAGTTTTATATGGTTGGGATGAAAAGACAAAATTTGATTTCTTTAATAAATATTATAAAAATGTATTAAAAGAATGTACTGTAATGCCTGATGCAGATAAAACAATACGAAAATTAAAAGAAGAAGGAAATACGATACATTTTATTACAGCTAGATTAATGAATATTAAAGATTGTGATACAGAAGCAATTACTATTCAAAGTTTAAAGAAGTCTAATATTCCTTATGATAGCTTAAATTTACATATTAGTGATAAATTATCATTTTGCCAAAAGAACCAAATTAATTTGCTAATTGAAGATAGTTATGAAACTTGTAGAGAGTTAGCTGACAATGGAATTAAATCTATTTTAATGACAACCAAAATGAATTCTGATATTGATGCTAAAGAAATTATAAGAGTAAATAATTGGGCTGAAATTTATAGAGAAGTGGAAAAATATAGGAAAATAGAGAAATAGAATATTAGTTTAATAATTATTAATTAAAATAGCATAGTATAGAATGTGAAAATTAATTAAAAAGAAAAGGTGAGAATATGATACTATCAACTTTATGTTATATAGAAAAAGATGAGAAATATTTAATGTTGCATAGAACAAAGAAGAAAAATGATATCAACAAAGATAAATGGCTTGGAATAGGGGGAAAGTTTGAAGAAGGAGAGAGTCCAGAAGAATGCATGATAAGAGAAGTAAAAGAAGAAACAGGACTAATGCTTAAAAATTATCAACTAAGATGTATAGTGACCTATGTATCTACAACATGGGAAACAGAATATATGTATGTATTTACATCGAATGAATTTGAGGGAAACTTGATTCCATGTGATGAAGGTGATTTGCAATGGATTGATAAAGATAAAATTACGGAACTGAATACATGGGAAGGAGATAAAATATTCGTAGAAAAAATTCAAAAGGATAATAGTTTTTTTACGGTAAAATTTCAATATGATGGAGAAAAATTAGTAGAATACGACCTTAAAGAATATATAAAATGAAAAATAAAAAAGGAGTAAAGGTATATGTTAATAAAATTAACCAAAAAAATTAGATAATGCCAAAAGACCTTATCTGGAAGATTTAATTCGTTTAGATAGTTTGGGTGAGTAAGAAAAATAGTGGAATTATCAGTTGATAATTCCGTATTTTTATGTTAAGATAAGAAAGATTACAAGATGTAATCAGTAACTTGTCAACTTTTCTTTTTATCAGAAAAGAGGTGAAAAACATGAAACACATCAAGACAATTGGAGGAAGGACATTAGTATCTACTTTGAAAAAAGGTGGTTGTGGAGAATGTCAGACTTCTTGTCAGTCAGCTTGCAAAACTTCTTGCACGGTAGGCAATCAGAAGTGTGAGAATGGAAGCAAGTAAGTGTTTCAATGTGGGGTCAGCTGTTTGCTGACCCTATTCTAAATAGATTTGGGAGAAAAAGAAAAAATGGAAATAGAAAAAATAAAACAAGCGAATACAAAATATGTAGGAAAAAAAATAGAATATTTTGAACAAATAGAATCTACCCATTTATATGCCAAGACAATTGCACAGCAGGAGGAGAGTAACGGATTACTTATTTTAGCAGATAGACAAACAGGTGGAATTGGGACAAAAGGAAGAAAATGGTATACGGGAAAAGGTAAAAATATAGCCATGACAATAATATTAAAACCAAATGTGTTAATAGAAAAATTAGAGGGATTGACAGTAAAAGTAGCACAATGGATGCAAGCAATTATACGAGAATTATATGGTTATGAATTACAAATAAAAGAGCCAAATGATTTATATTTAGCAAATAAAAAGATAGGTGGAATTTTAATAGAAGTAAATACGATAGGAGAAAAAATTAATTATTTATTAATCAGTATGGGATTCAATGTAAATGAAAATGAATTTCCAAAAGAAGTAAGAAACATTGCAACTTCTTTAAAAAGAGAGTATCATAAGGATTTTTCAAGAGAAGAAATAATAGTGCAATTGGTAGAGAAAATAGAAAAAGAAATGGAAGAATGAAAGAGTTCTATTTCTTTTTTTTATTCATATAAATATAGAGAAGAGGAGGAGAGACAAATGGATATTAATCAACAAACTATACATCCTATTGCAATGCCATTTTTGAAAGGAGTAGGAATTGCTTTTATTGTTACTTTGATAGCATTAGTTATTTTTTCATTAGTACTTACTTATACAAATGTTAGCGAATCAGTGATTAATCCAGTTATTATGATTATTACAGGGATTAGTATACTAATCGGAAGTTCAATAGGAAATAGTAAAATTAAGAAAAATGGGTTATTAAATGGAGCTTTAATAGGAGCTTGTTATTTTATGATTATATATCTTATTTCTAGTTTGTTAAATTGGAAATTTATGTTGGATTTACAATCTATAGTGATGATAGCCATAGGCATATTTTTTGGCATATTAGGTGGAATTATAGGGGTGAATAGAAAGTAAAAAGTTATAAAAATGTCGAGTTTTGTCGTTTCTTGCGATGAAAACTCTATTTTTTTTGCAAGAATAGGTTGACAAAATAAAAATGCCTTTTTATAATGTAACCATATTTTCATATTTTTCTGTTAGAAAAAATTTTTAATCTATTTTTTTATATCTAAAAAGATATTCGTAAAAAATTCTAAGAAAACAAAAAAATAATAAGAATGGAGGAAACTATTTGACAAATAAGAAAAAAATATTAGTGATTGTTGCTGTACTATCAGCTATTATAGTATCTTTTATGGGAGGACAATCTTTTTCAAAATATGTATCACAAGTAAAAGGACAAGCACAGATGGAAGTGGCAAGATGGAGCTTCTTGGTAAATGGAGAAGAAGAAAGTATACAAAATATGCAATTAGGTTCTACTTGTGATGATGAGACTTTATTAGATAATAAGATTGCACCAGGAACGCAAGGAAACTTTAATATTGAAATTGATGCAACTGGTTCAGAAGTGGGAATTCAATATCATGTAACATTTGAGGAAAAAACACAAAAACCAAGAAATTTGATTTTCATTTATAATAAATCAACTTATGCTAACTTGCAAGATTTAGAAGTTGCATTGAAAGGTGTTATTGATGCAAATGATGAAACAAAGAAAATTTCTATACCAATACAATGGAAATGGGAGTATGAAACAGGAAATGATGAGAGACTTCGAGAAACAGAAGATAGAGAAGATACAGAAGATGGAAAGATGTTACAAAATTATAACTTCGATATTATTGTAACAGGAACACAATTACCACCTTCTGTATAGAAGAGAGATGCTTAAAAACAGAAAAATATGAAAATAGTTTAATTTTGAATGAAAGGAAAGTTATGAAGAAGATAGAAAAAAACAATAAAAAAATACATAAAGCAAAAATAATTATTTCGATAGCTTGTATTTTGATGTTATTTTTAACAGGATATAGTATAGGAAAACAAGCTACAAAAACTACTGTTTTGGCAGAAGGGAAAATTGCAAAACCTATTTTTATTGTGGATAATAACCCAGAAATAGAAATAACAGCAAAACAAAAAGAGGGATATTACTATTTTAAAGTTAGAAATTATGAACTAGAAGAAATATCACAAGTAGATATGCAATATGATATTGAAATAATAGGAGATATAGATGAGGCGATTATATGTACTTTATATCGAGGAGAAGAACAAATTCCAATGCAGGAAAATAAAACACAAACTCAAAAATTAACAAGGAACCAGAAAGAAGAACATAGTTATTGTCTTAAAGTAGAATATGATAAAGAAAAAAATACATCTCTTTCAGATATCATGCAAGAATTGCAAATTAAAGTACATGCAGAACAAGGAAAACACTGGGAGGGATAAAGTTGAAAAAGAAAAATTATTATCTTTTGTTCATTCTTATTTTTATAATAGGTATTATCTTTATTTTTTTATTCAAAAACAATATAAATGTTGATTTTCAAGAAGATTTTCTTTTTTTCAAATGGCTAGGAAATTCTCAAAAAGCACCATCTAACGAATTTTATTCCATAGGTTTGCAAAGTGAAAATGAGAAAACATATTTTTTCAATGTCAGTTATCAAAATATAGATTTTAAGAAAATCGGACTAGGAGAAACGATAGATGTAGAAACTTTGGCAAATGGAAAAGTAGCTCCTGGAACAAAAGGAAAATTTGAAATCATTATTTATTCTAATAAAGATTGTTATTATCAAGTTTATTTCCAAAAGGAAATGAAAAAACCAGAAAATATGATATTTTACATTACAAAAGAAAATAAAGTACAAACTTTAGAAAAATTGCAAGAACAATTAAAAGGAAGAGTAGAAACAAATATTCCTAAAAAAGTAACAATATTTTGGGAATGGGAATTTGAAAATGGTATAAGAGAGAATGAACAAGATACAGAAGATGGAAAAAATCTAGAAAATTATTGTTTTGATATTATGGTTGAACCAATGTGAGGAGGGAAAGATTGAAAATTAAAAAGAGAATTATTTTTATATGCTTATTTATAGTAATTATTGCTATGGAAAGTGTGACTAGTGCTAAATATTTAATAGAATATCAAAATAAAGTGGCTGTAATTGATATTGATAGAAATCCACCTAAAATAGAGCTAGTAGGATTGCAAAACACAAATATAGGATATGAAAAATATGCCAATCAAACACATACTATCACTGCTCAAATAAAAGTGACAGAAGAACATATCATTAGTAATAATATGTCATTAGAAAATTTGATTGTTCAAGTGAATGGAAAAGATGCTGAATTTCGAAATATAGAAGTAGTGGAAAAAAAGAGAGAGAAAAACAGTATTTATTATGATATTATTTTAACTGGCGTACAAACAGAGGGGATTTTAAGTTTTATCATAAAAGAAGGGACAATTGTAGATAAATCATATAATGTAAATCCAGAAACTGTTATTCCAACTGATATACAAATTGATAACACAAGCCCAGAAGGGATTTTTTCAGAAACAGAGATAGAAGAAGGAAAAGTATTAGCTACTATTTTAGCAAATGAAAAAATTCGAGGAGTGGAAGGTTGGGAATTAACACAAAATGAAATGCAATTAGAAAAAGAATTCACCAATAATATTTCTTATATTTTTACCATTACGGATTTTGCACAAAATACAAAAGAAATAGAAATTAATATTTCCAAAGCTACTCATATCATGATTACTTATGCTTCTCATAATTCTGCTATTGGTTGGACTTATGGATATGGAAATTATGATGTTGCAGGTGCACAAGCTGTAAAGGAAAATCCAATTTATAAAACAGAAGCATTAGCATTTAGAATAACAGGAAATATCCCAAAAGATTTTGTACAAATCAATACTTGCATTTATACGCATTGGGGAGAAGGAAGTAAAGCAACTTGCGGAGATAGTGGTATGATTTATCAATATGGATATAATCCAGGTAGAAATTTATTTAAAACAATGGCTTCTGATGATTTAGTTACCATAGATGGTAATAAGTATATTCAATTTGGTGGAACTGGTATGAATAGTTTTCAAAAAACAGATATAGAAGGAAATAATCCTATTCCTTTTGAAACAGTATATCAATATAATTATGGAATTTCTGGAGTGACGATGAAATTAAAAGATGAAAGTTATTATTCTATTGTGTATCAAATATTGGTAAATGGTCAAGGTTGGCTTAAAACTTGTTCAGATGGCGAAGAAGCTATGCTTCAGTTTAATAAACCCATGTCTGCTATCCGATTAGCATTAGTTCCTAAAACAGAAAAAAATTATATTTTAAATTTGTGGAATCAAGATGTAGGAACAAATAATATGCCTTAAATTTTATGGATATAGTAATATTTTTTGCAATATTAGTATATCCATTCTATTTGTGTGTTCAATTAATATAAAATAATATAAAAATGAAAAATTACTTTAAATTTTCAAAGAAAAGTATTGAAAAATAAATAGGCTATTGCTATAATGATAATATATTTTGGGGTGTAGCCAAGCGGTAAGGCAGATGGCTCTGACCCATCGATGCGTAGGTTCGAATCCTACCACCCCAGCCAAATTTGAATGGAGGAAACAAATGAAAAATTGGTATGAAAAAATAAAACAAGGGAGTGCAGGTATTACTTTAATTAGTTTAGTAGTGACAATTATTGTACTTCTTATATTAGCAACAGTTGGGATTTATTCAGGAATATCTGCCATTAATTCGTCTAAATTAACTAGATTTACAACACAAATGAAGTTAATGCAGTTAGAAGTGAATGAATTATATGAAGCATATACTACGGGAGGGACTATTGAAACAAAGGATGGTACGAAATATACAGGAGATGCCGTTACTACGATAGGAAAAAATTTAAGTCAAGCAGATCAAGAACAATTAAATAATATTTTTAGAACAGATTGGGAAGATGGTTCCGGAATTCTAAACAGAGAAGGATATCGTTATTTTGATAAAGAGATAATAGAAACATTAGAAATAGAGGGGATAGATGAAGAATTTTTGATTAATGTAAAAACAAGAACAGTTATCAGTTATGAAGGTCTTAAGTATGATGATAAAATGTATTATACTTTAGAACAATTACCAGATAGTTTATATAATGTAGATTATGAGAATCCTAATACAGGAAAACCAACTTTCGATGTGAGTTATGAACAGTTAGAAAATGGAAAATGGAGAATAATAGTAAGTAATATTAGATTTGAAGAGGAAGAACAAGGCTTTATTAATAAATGGCAAGTAAAATATCAATATGCAGATACGCAAGAACCAGATAAATGGTACATTAGTGATGACTTAGAATTTATAGTGGATGTGGCAGATGAATATAGAGTGGTTGTATTTCAACAAGGAGTAGAATCTGAAATAAAAACGATAAAAATATCAGACACTTCTGTACCAATAACACCAGTAGATGAAGATACAATATATACAGATCCAGAATCTAACAATAAAGAGGCAGTAATACCAAAAGGATTTAAAGTATCAGAAGTACCAGAAGAACAAAAAATAGATACAGGATTAGTAGTGATAGCACCAGATGGAAGTGAGCTTGTATGGGTACCAGTAGATAAAGAAACATTATGTGTAGATGGAGTTTCAGATAAGGAAGTTGCTGAGATAGCAAGTGGGACAGATTATAAAGGAGTGTTGTATAGGCTTTCAGGAACAACTTCTACAAAAATAGAATATAATGACACAGGACATAGAGAACCAGCATATTTAACAGATTCTACTAATGGAGATGAAAATAAAGAATATAATACAATAGGCTTAACGCAAGTAACATTGCAAGACGAATATAATGCAATAATAGACAGCATTAAGACAAAAGGAGGCTTTTATATAGGAAGATATGAGAGTAGTTTAAGTGATAGTACGAAAACAAAAGCAGCGACAACAGGAAATATCCAAAGTAAAAGAGATGTAATGCCAACATCTGCAAATAATACTGGAACATCTAGCTGGTATGGATTATATGCAAAACAAAAGGAATATGCAACAGTAATTAATAGTAGTTATCAAACAAATGTAAAATCAGCGATGATATATGGAAGTATGTATGATGCAGTAATGAATTGGGCATTATATGGAACAGACAAAACAGATGCAAGTGAGGCAACAGATCCTAGTGAAAAAAGAAATTCAAAACAAGCAACAGGAACATTAGAAACAGATAAAATAAAGAATATCTATGATTTAGGGAATAATTTGTATGAATGGACAGTAGAGGGCTACAGCACCAGCAGTCGAGTTTTCAGAGGTGGTGCTTGCTTTAATAACGGTTCGCCTAGCGATCGCATTTACAACTATCCGAATATTCTCTATAGCTTCTATGGTAGTAGGCTCCTACTTTATTGGTAGAGTTGACCTTTAAAGTCGTGGATGATAAAAAGGCAATAAACTAGTTTGATTGATAGAAAGTAAAAAAACAGCCAAAAAACTTTACATTTTGGCTGTTTTGCTATATAATACCGTAAAGAAAAAGCAGAAAAGAAAAAAGGAGAGATTAACATGCAAGACAATAATAATCAAGAACAAGAATTAGATATGAATCATCTAATGCAAATAAGAAGAGAAAAGTTGGAAGAATTACAAAAACAAGGAAAAGATCCATTTGAAATAACCAAATTTAATAGAACCAACACAGCAGGAGAAATAAAAGCAAATTATGAAAAATTTGAACAAAAAGACGTTACTGTAGCAGGTAGAATTATAGCAAAGAGAATTATGGGAAAGGCATCTTTTTGTACCATTCAAGATTGTGATGAAAAAATCCAAAGTTATGTTAGTATTAATGACTTAGGAGAGGAAAGTTACCAAGCTTTTAAAACTTTTGATATTGGTGATTTTATTGGAATTACAGGTTTTGTATTTAAAACCAGAACAGAAGAAATTTCTGTTCATGCAAAAGAAGTGACATTGCTTTCAAAATCTTTAAGACCATTACCAGAAAAATTCCATGGATTAAAAGACCCTGACTTAAGATATAGACAAAGATATACAGACTTAATTGTAAATCCAGAAGTAAAACAAACCTTTATTTTAAGAAGTAAAATCATTAGTAATATTAGAAAAATATTAGAAGAAAATGGTTACTTAGAAGTAGAAACCCCAGTTTTAAATACTATTTCAGGTGGAGCTACAGCAAAACCATTTATTACCCATCATAATTCTTTGAATATTGATATGTATTTGAGAATTGCTTTAGAATTAAATTTGAAAAGATTAATTGTTGGTGGATTTGATAAGGTCTATGAAATTGGTAGAGTATTTAGAAATGAAGGAATGGATATTAGACATAATCCAGAATTTACTATGCTTGAATTATATGCTGCTTATGAAGATTTCCATGATATGATGGATATTACAGAAAAAATTTTTTCTCAAACAGCAAAAGATATTTTAGGAACTACAAAAATAACTTATCAAGGACAAGAAATTGATTTAGCACCAGGTTGGAAAAGAATAACGATGATAGATAGTATTAAAGAAGCTTGTGGAATAGATTTTAACGAAATTTTGACAGATGAAGAAGCAGTTAAACTTGCAAAAGAAAAAGGAATAGAAATACCAGATAAAACCAAGGAAACAAGAGGAGATATTATTAGTTTATTCTTTGATGAATATGTAGAAAAAACATTAATACAACCAACCTTCATTTATGAATACCCAGTAGAAATTTCTCCACTTGCTAAAAAATGTCCAAATAATAAAAAGATGACAGAAAGATTTGAATTATTTATTGGTGGAAGAGAATATGGAAATGCATTTTCAGAATTAAATGACCCAATTGACCAATATGAGAGATTTAAAAAGCAAGTAGAAGCGAGAGAATCTGGAGATGAAGAAGCTGGAATGATGGATGAAGATTATATCCAAGCATTAGAGATTGGATTACCTCCAACAGGTGGATTAGGAATCGGAATTGATAGATTTGTTATGTTATTAACAGATAGTGCTTCTATTAGAGATGTATTATTATTTCCAACGATGAAACCACTTAACTAGTTTTTAGAGTTTTAAGGGGATATGGAAGGAGAATTTTATGTTTAACTTTTCTTTTGATAAAAGGATTATTTATGTCATATTAGCTATTATGATTTTGACAACAGTGGTACAGTATGTAACTAATCCAGGAGCATTGATGGGATTACTAATTAGTATACCAGGTGTTTTAATTGCTATCACATTTCATGAATTTGCACATGCTTTTGCAGCAGATAGATTAGGAGATGATACTGCTAGAAGAGAAGGACGTTTAAGTTTAAATCCATTGGACCATTTAGACCCAGTAGGTTCTTTGCTATTATTATTTGCAGGATTTGGATGGGGAAAACCAGTACATGTAAATCCTAGAAATTATACTAGAAAAATGTCAATGGAAAAAGGAGAAGCTATTGTTTCTCTAGCAGGACCTTTAATGAATTTTATATTAGCCATTATATTTGTTTTAATTTATTGTGCTATCTATAAATTTGCTGGAATTTCTTTTATTACTTCTACGGTAGGAGGAATTATACTATTATTAATTTCTAGTACCATATCTATTAATATAGGATTGGGAGTATTTAATTTAATTCCATTACCACCATTAGATGGTTCAAAAATCATAATGCCATTTTTACCATATCGTGCAAAATCATGGTTTATCAATAATGAATCTATTTTCTATATTATTTTTGTGGTAATTTGGATTACAGGACTTGCAGGTCTTATTATTACACCAGCGATAAATGCCATTTCAAATGGTATATTAAATTTAGGAACAGCAATATTTGGATTATAAAAAGGAAAAGAAAATGAAAGATATTATAACAATGCGGAATTGAATCAAGTTGTGATGAAACCTCTGTAGCTATTGTCAAAAATGGTAGAGAGGTTCTTTCTAATGTCATAGATACACAAATTCCAATTCATGAAAAATATGGAGGAGTTGTACCAGAAATAGCTTCTAGAAATCATATTGAAGCGATTTCAAGGGTAACCAAAAAAGCATTAAAAGAAGCCAACATAAATTTTCATGAAATAGATGCCATAACACCAACTTATGGACCAGGATTAGTAGGGGCACTACTTGTAGGGGTGTCTTATGCAAAAGCATTAGCATTTGCATTAGATATCCCATTAGTAGGAGTCAATCATATCCAAGGACATATAGCTGCTAATTATGTTACTTATCCAGAATTGGAACCACCTTTCTTGTGTATGATGATGTCAGGAGGAAATACACAAATTGTTTTAGTAAAAGATTATACACGGATTTGAAGTATTACGGTAAAACTCGTGATGATGCTATCCGGAGAAGCATTTGATAAAGTGGCAAGAGTAGTTGGGTTAGGATATCCTGGAGGACCTAAAGTAGATAAATTGGCACAAGAAGGAATTGCCAATATAGAATTACCAAAAACACATTTTGATAATTTAGACTTTAGTTTTAGTGGGATAAAGACAGCAGTAATTAATTTACATCATAAAATGCCAGATGTGAATCCAGCTGATTTGTGTGCTAGCTTTCAGAAAACAGTAACAGAAATTTTAATAGAAAATATACAAAAAGCAGTAGAACAAACAGGAATCAAAACTATTAGTTTAGCAGGAGGAGTTAGTAGCAATAGTTATATTAGAAAAGAGTTTTTAAAATTAGAAGAACAAGGAATGAAAATATATATGCCAGATTTAAAATTGTGTACAGATAATGCTGCAATGATTGCTTCTGCAGGATATTATCAATATATAGCAGGAAAAAGAGATGGTTTAGAGTTAAATGCAATACCTAATTTGAAACTATAAATTGATTGGTTACGTAGTATTTCAAAGTAATATAGATGATGCATAGCCAGATGAATCAAATAAAAAAGATAAGGAGGAAACATGGCAATATTTGTAATAGGAGATTTACATTTATCTTTTCAAGAAAATAAGCCAATGAGTATTTTCGGAGTAAATTGGGAAAATCATGAAGAAAAAATAAGAAAAGATTGGATGCAAAAAGTAACACAAAATGATTTAGTGGTATTGCCAGGGGATTTTTCATGGGCAATGCATTTAAAGGATACAAAAGAAGATTTTGCCTATTTAAATGTATTACCAGGGAAAAAACTTTTATTAAAAGGAAATCATGACTATTGGTGGACTACAGTTACCAATATGAAAAAGTTTTTAGAAGAAAATCAATTTTCTAATATTGATTTTTTATATAATAATGCATATGAATATGATGACAAGATATTAGTAGGAACAAGAGGATGGGGGCAGTCAGAGGAAGAAGAAGATAAAAAGCTTTTAAGAAGAGAAGCTTTGAGATTAGAAATGTCTATCAAAGATGGAATACAAAAGGGTGGAACAACAGAAAAGATGATTGCTTTTATGCATTATCCACCGGTCATTACAACAAAAGATGGGCAAAAGCAAGAAAATATATTATTTGAAATATTGCAGAAGTATCAAATTAAGAACTGTTATTATGGGCATTTACATGCACAAGCTATTTTGGATGCTGTACAGGAAGATTATAAAGGAGTAAATTTGAAACTTGTTAGTGCTGACGGTTTAGATTTTAAGTTGTTACCTGTTTTGGATTGACAAAAAAAGACCAGATTGATAAGATAAATCAACAAAAGAAGATGGAGGAAATAAAATGATTTTATATCCAAATGCGTATTTTAAAAAAATAGAAGATATTACAATTCAGTTTTTAAAAAAACAAAATATAAAACTATTAATACTAGATGTAGATAATACTTTGATAGATTATCATCAAAATTTTGCAGAAGAAGTGAAACAATGGTTAAAAAATTTGCAAGGACAAGGAATGAAATTATATCTATTATCTAATAGCAATAAAAAAGAAAAGGTAAAAAAAATTGCAGATGAATTTGGAATTCCTTATAGAATTTTTGCAAAAAAACCGCTAAAATCGGGGTTTTTAAAAGTACAAAAACAAATGAAGGAAAAAACAGAAAATATAGCTGTTATAGGGGATCAAATATTTACAGATGTAATAGGTGGAAATAGATGTGGTTTTTTTACGATTTTAGTAGAGCCAATTCATGAAAAAGATTATTGGTTTACAGCCTGGAAAAGACCAATTGAAGAAAAAATAAAGAATAATTACCAAGCAAAGGAGAAAAAGTAAAATGTATTTTAATGATGTACATATTGCATATTATGTAGTAGCAGCCATTTTAGGATTAATTGTAGGACAATTGATAGATTGGGTGAATAAGAGATTACCTGAATATAAAAGCGTCATTTCAAAAGATTTTGTAAAAGAATATAAAAATAATTTTAGGTTAAACTATATTTTGATGTTTTTAACAGCAATTATTTATGTGACATTAATATATGTATATGGAATTCAGGAAACTTTAATTGCAAATTTAGATTTAATTAAATTTATGATATTAACACCAATGCTAATATCTGCTTTTGTCATTGATTATCGATTACAAATTATTCCGAATCGTTTGAATCTTACTATATTTGAAGTAGGAATTGTTTTCGCATTTTTATATGGATTATCAGATGTAGTAATTACGATTAATATGTTATTAGGAATGATAGCTGGAGCAGGAATTTTCTTATTAATTACTTTATTAGGTGGACTTTTTTATGGAAAAGAGGCAATGGGATTTGGCGATGTCAAGTTAATGGGGGCGTTAGGATTATTCTTTGGATTATCAAACATTATTATTATTACATTAATATCTTTCTTAATTGGTGCTATTCTTAGTATTATATTATTAATTACTAGAATCAAGAAAACAGATGAGTATATTCCATTTGGACCTTTTATTGTCATTGCTACTTTTATTAGTATGTATATTCCATTTGAGACGATTAAATTATTTTTAATGCAAATATTTACATTGGGAATGTATGCTGGATAAGAATATATAAGGGGATGTGATTATATGAATGCGAAATTACAATGGTTAAGAAATAAAATGTCAAGTTTAAATTTACAGGGATTGATTATTTCAAATCCTATTAATATTAGGTATTTGACTAATATTGATGCAGAAGGTGTTTTGTTATTAACTAGGAAAGAAAATATTTATATTACAGATGGAAGATATATAGAGCATGTACATAGTATTTTGACTTTATTTGACGAAATTATTGTATATGATATTAATGATGTATCTAAAGATGATTATGAAAATTTCTTTCTATTTTGTGAAAATGTGGGATTTGAAGAATATGATGTTAGTTATGCTAAGTATAAAGAATATATTTGTAAATATAAAATTCACAATTTAGTAGAAACAGAGCATATCATAGAAAAGCAAAGAATGATAAAAGATGAAGAAGAAATTAGTCAGATTCAAAAAGCTTGTGAAATTACAGACAATTGCTTTTCTTACTTGCTAGATTATATTAAACCAGGAATGACAGAAAAACAAATTGCAAATGAAATAGAAGAATATTATCGCCAAAGAACAGATGGATTATCTTTCGAAACGATTGTAGCATCCGGAGAAAATACATCTAAACCACATGCAGTCCCAACAGACAGAGTTATTCAAAAGCAAGATATTATTACCATTGATATGGGATGTAAATATCAAGGTTATTGTTCTGATATGACACGTACTATTTTTGTGGGAAGTGTACCAGAATATGTAAAACCTGTTTATGATTTGGTTTTAAAGAATCAGAAACAAACAGCAGAACAAATGAAAGATGGAGAGAGCACAAGATTACTTACGAAAATGGTAGAAAATGATTTTAAGTTAAATGGTTATGATTTAATTCATAGTTTGGGTCATGGCGTGGGAATGGAGATACATGAAGCACCATATATTAGTTATAAATCAGATGCAGCTTTAAAAGAAAATATGATTGTAACAAATGAACCAGGTATCTATTTACCAGGAAAATTTGGAGTAAGAATAGAAGATACGGTACAAATTACAAAATTTGGTTGTATAAATTTAACGAATTCAGAGAAAAATTATATTATCATATAAAAAGAGGAAAGTATTGATTTTTCGCTAAAAATATAGTAAAATAGAAGAAGTTTAAAAAAGTAGAAAAAAATGGAAAGGAGCAAATAACATGGCAGCAGTATATTCAGCAGGAGATTTTAGAAATGGAACTACATTTGAAATGGAAGGTAATGTGTATAGAATAGTAGAATTCCAACATGTAAAACCAGGAAAGGGGTCAGCATTTGTAAGAACAAAATTAAAAAATGTTATTACAGGAGCAACCTTAGAAAAAACATTTAATCCATCTGATAAATTCCCAGCAGCAGAAATTGAAAAAAAAGCAATGCAATATTTATATAATGATGGAGGGTTATATTATTTTATGGATAATACAACCTATGACCAAATACCTTTAAATGAAGAACAATTAGGAGATTGTTTAAAATATTTGAAAGAAAATATGGAAGTAACTATTCTTTCTTTTAAAGGAAATATATTTGCAGTAGAACCACCTACATTTGTAGAATTAGAAGTTACATATACAGAACCAGGATTTAGTGGAAATACAACAACAACTTCTGGAAAACCAGCTAAACTAGAAACTGGTCTAGAAATACAAGTTCCATTATTTGTTAACATAGGTGATGTTTTAAAAATAGACACTAGAACATGTGAATACATGGAAAGAGTTTAAGAAAGGTGAGGCGTAAATGGCTAGACTAAATGATGCATATAAAAAATTAGTAGAAGATTTGAATCAGAATATAAAAAATAAAGAAGATTTAGCATATGTGAAAGAAAAATTAGCAGACTTTGTGGATATTGTAATACAAGAATTAAATGGTGTAGTTCGTTTTAAGGAAGACAAAATGGATCAATTAGAACAGACACAAAGAGAGCTAGATGCTAAAATCAATAAAATGCAACAAATATTAGATAATATCGAAAAGGATATTTATTCTGATGAAGGATTTGATTTTGAAATTGTATGTCCTTATTGCAATTATGAATTTTTTATCGATGTGGATGAAGAAAAAACTGAAATCCAATGTCCAGAATGCGAAAATATGATTGAATTAGATTGGTCAGGAAATCCTGATGAAGAAGCAGATTCTGGGTGTGATGGAAGTTGTTCTGGTTGTAATCGGATGTGAAGATGCATCTGATGATGATATGTAAAAAATAGATACTGTAATTTTGTTTTCTTAATATGAAAAACATTAAAAATGGAGAAAAGTATTGCCCAAAAACGTTATGATATACTTATATAGAGATATGGTTTTATGCTTTTTATTGTAAATATTTTTAACGAAAGAAAGGAAAATAAAAATGAAAAGAATAACAAAAGAATTTGTCAAAGACGAGAATAAAGGAATTACTTTGATAGCATTAGTAATCACGGTTATTGTATTACTAATATTAGCAGGAGTAACAATAGCAACATTAACAGGTGATAATGGAATATTAACAAGAACAGAACAAGCTAAAAAAGCTACAGGAGAAGCAGGGGCGAAAGAAAAAGTACAAGTAGAAGCATTAGGAAGTTTTGATCAGTATGGGAATTTTGATATGAACAAACTAAAAGGAAATTTGAAATCTAATCTAGGACTACAAGATAAGGATATCAGCGATAATGGAGATGGAAGTATCTTAGTAACAGTTGATGGATATGATGTAAAAGTAGACAAAATAGGAAATGTAACAATAGTAGATGATGATGAAATAACATTAGCAGTAACAGACATATATGTAACATTATATACAGATGGGACATTAGGATTTAGTAATAATAGTGAACCGATTTCAGAAAAAGAAGTATCAAAAACATATGGAAATATAAAAGGAAAAAATTTTGCGGTAAATTGGGATGACTTTACAGTAAATACTCCATGGGCTGGAGAGGCAGAAAGTATAAAAATATTAGAAATATCAAATGAAATAGTACCAACAAACATGGAAGGATGGCTTTTTGGCTTTACAGAATTAACAGAAATTAGAAATTTAACGAATTTAAGAACTGGTAATGTAACAAGTATGAGTGGACTTTTTGCAGGTTGTTTAAAATTAAGTAATTTAGATTTAAGTAATTTTAATACAAGTAAGGTAACTGATATGCAAAGAATGTTCTATAGCTGTCTAAATTTGAAAAATTTAGATTTAAGCAATTTTGATACAAGTAATGTAACAAATATGAGATGGATGTTTGGATGTAATGATGCAAATGAAATGATATTAGAAGAAATAAAATTTTCACCAAAATTTAATACACAAAATGTAACAGATATGGAATCTATGTTTTATAATTGTATATATTTAAAAAGCTTAGATTTGAGAAGCTTTGTAACAGATAAAGTAGAAAATATGTCATGGATGATTGCATGCCGAGGCGGTAAGCAGATGAGATTGGAAACACTTCAATTATCATCAAATTTTACTACACAGAATGTAATTAACATGAATTCAATGTTTTTTTCTTGTACAAATTTAAAGAATTTAGATGTGAGCAGTTTTAATACATCAAAAGTAGAAGATATGGGATGGATGTTTTATGGTTGTGAAAATTTAACAGAATTAGATTTGAGTAATTTTAATACAGAAAATGTTTCTAACATGGAATATATGTTCTGCTTTTGCAAAAATTTGGATACGTTAGATTTAAGTGTGTTTAATACAAATAAAGTATCAACTATGGAAGGAATGTTTTATGGTTGTGAACTTCTAAAGACAATATTTGTAGGCGAAAATTGGAAAATAAATCAAGGAACAAATGTGCAAGATATGTATACAGATTGTGGTACAGATAAAACAACCTTAATTTAAGTCAAATCATATTTAAGTATAATTCTGGGTTTCCGATCTTTCGATGAAGACTAGAAAAAATCTAGAGGATTTATATATTTACCATCAATACGTATACCTAAGTGCAGATGAGGACCTGTTGTAGCACCATTTGTAGGTTTGCCATTTTCATCAAAATAGATATTGCCTTTAACCCCATATACATTTTTGGGTCCAACATATCCAATGACTTGTCCTTGTTTAACAGTATCTCCTACTTTAACAATATAATTAGGGTCACAGTGGCAATATGTGACTCTAAAATTATTAAATGAAAGTGTAATAGTATATCCACCAGCTCCTAAAAACTGGGTAAAAGTGATTTCTCCATCATGTACAGCGATGAATTTACTACCAGGCGGAGCTGGTATATCAATTCCAGAGTGAGAAGAAGAAGCACCAGAAGTAGGAGAAATTCTTTTTCCAAAATAAGAACTGATTTTAGTATAACCGTGGAATTGGCCAGACAAAACCGTTGGGATTAATATCTAAAATTTCAGAATCGATACCGATGATAGGAAAAATTTCCAGAAGAGAGAATAGGAATAAAGAAAATAGTAATAAATATAAGAAGAAAAATGAAAAGATAAAATATTTTATTTAAGTATTTAAAAATAAAATCACCTCCAGTGATGTTTTTGTATTATTAATTGTGAGGTATCAAACTAAAAAACTTGATACTTAATAGTATCAAGTGGATTGGCAGGGGTAGTAGGATTCGAACCCACACAGGCGGTTTTGGAGACCGATGTGCTACCATTGACACTATACCCCTATTTATGAAATTAACAACATTAATATCTTAGCACAAAAAAAACATTTTAGCAATATTTTTAGCAAAAATTATTGACTTTTTTTTAAGAAGATAATAAAATATATGCAAATTTAATAATTACGGTGAAAAAGAGGGAGTATGAAAAATTTATTAACAGAGAGCTAATGCTGGTGTGATATTAGCAATAAATACATACTTTGGAGCTTTGGAGTAAAAAGGAAAAATGAAGGTGTCTAAAATCAAAAAAGGTTTTAGGAATTAGGGTGGAAACGCGGAATTTAGATTCGTCCCTAGCTAATTTTAGCTAAGGGATGTTTTTTTCATCCGTGAAAAATAGTGAAGGAGGAATTTTTATGTTAAAATCAATGGACACATTAGTAGCATTATGTAAAAACAGAGGATTTGTTTATCCTGGTTCTGAAATTTATGGAGGTCTTGCTAATACTTGGGATTATGGACCTTTAGGGGTAGAATTAAAAAATAATATTAAGTCTGCATGGAGAAAAAAATTTATTCAAGAACAACCTAATATTGTGGGATTAGATTCTGCTATTTTAATGAATCCAGAAACATGGGTGGCTTCTGGTCATGTAGGTGGTTTTTCTGACCCATTAATTGATTGTAAAGAATGTAAAACTAGACATAGAGCAGATAAATTGATAGAAGAGTGGGCACATGAACAGGGAAAAGACATGATTGCAGATGGTATGTCAGAAGAGGAATTGGTAAAATTTATTAAAGAGAATAAAATTCCTTGTCCTGATTGTGGAAAAACAAATTTTACAGATATTAGAAAATTCAATTTAATGTTTAAAACTTTCCAAGGAGTAACAGAAGATGCAAAAGCAGAAATTTACTTAAGACCAGAAACTGCTCAAGGAATTTTTGTGGATTTTAAAAATGTATTGAGAACTTCTAGAAAAAAGATGCCAATGGGAATTGCTCAAATCGGAAAATCTTTTAGAAATGAAATTACACCAGGAAACTTTATTTTTAGAACAAGAGAATTCGAACAAATGGAATTAGAATTTTTCTGCAAACCAGGAACAGATTTAGATTGGCATCAATATTGGAAAAGTTTCTGCGAAAAATGGTTGCTAGATTTAGGAATGAAAAAAGAAAATATCAGATTAAGAGACCATTCACCTGAAGAACTATCCCATTATAGTAATGCCACAACTGATATTGAATTCTTATTCCCATTTGGATGGGGAGAATTATGGGGAATTGCAGATAGAACAGATTTTGATTTAAAACAACATACCAATCATTCAAAACAAGATTTATCTTACCAAGACCCAGAAACAAATGAAAAATATATTCCATATTGTATCGAGCCATCTTTAGGAGCAGATAGAGTATTGCTAGCATTTTTATGTAATAGTTATGAGGAAGAAGAAATTGCAGAAGGAGATGTTAGAACAGTTTTACATTTGCATCCTTATTTAGCACCATATAAACTTGCTGTATTGCCACTTTCTAAAAAATTATCTGGAAAAGCACAAGAAGTATACACCATGTTGTCTAAAAACTTTATGTGTGATTATGATGAAGCTGGAAGTATAGGAAAACGTTATAGAAGAGAAGATGAAATCGGAACACCATATTGTGTGACAATAGATTTTGATACTCTAGAAGATGAAGCGGTTACCATAAGAGATAGAGATACCATGGAACAAGTTAGAGTAAAAATTGATGATTTAACAAAATGGATAGAAGAAAAGATTGCATTTTAGTGGACAAAATGTAAATAGCGTATTATAATATTATTGTTAATGTAAATACTGATTATGTATTTAAAGGAGGGCTTTGGTATGAAGGGAGTAGTAAATGGCTATGAGATAAAAACATTGTCATTATGCAATGGTAAAAGGACGATTCGGGTAACGTTTCTGATAGATGGGGAACCATATACCAGTACACTGCGAATCTACAAAGGAATCGATGAAAAAAAGTTTTTAGAAATTAAGGAGTTGCTAAAAGACCATATGGAACATAATAGAAAAGTAGAAGAATGGTCTCGTACAATTCCTTGGACTACTACAATGTGTTATTATCTGGAATCAATTATATATGATGAATAAAAGCCGGCACCTATCAGTGAAATTTTTTCTCTGACAGGTGCTTTTTTTGATATGATTTAAGAAATATTATTGACAATGAGTTTAAGTTTATGTAAAATAAAGAAGAAATAATTTTATTAATACTACACAACAAGGAGGATTGTGCCATGAAAAAAGTAAAAAGTGAGAAAATGCGGTTAACTAGACAATTAGTCTGGGAAGAGTTTGGAGACGAAATAGAAGAGCTGGTGGAAGCCCATCTGAAATTAGGAAAGGTTGCTTTTCAGGAAAAATCCCTGGAGGAAAAGATTGCTTTTTTGAAAAAGGAAAAGATTCTTCCTCCAGAACTTGTAGCAGAAATCGACCGTATTTGGGTCGAAAATGCGAAGTACCATTTTGACAAAGAAAAATACGTAGCCTCTATCAAAGAAATGAAAAAGAGGCTAAAGAAAATAATCGTAAAAGCAAAAAAATAGTGTAGGAAAGAAGGGGAGCAATATGCTCCCCTTTTTGAAATAAAATTTTTTAATTATATAGATTTCTTTCATATAAATCTTCTATAAAAACATCTCTTTCTTCAAAATTATCTATAAACCCTACTTTAGCAATATTATTATTGATTCCTTGAATCCATACAGGTCTTTCTTGATAAAAAATATCACTTTTTTCTTTATTATCTAAAATAAAATGAACTCTTTCTAAATCCATAACAACCTCCTAAATTTATATTTCTTAACATAAGTATATCCACCAAATTTTATTTTATAACTAAAATTTGATATTTCATTATCAATATGTTATAATAAGTGACATAAGAGGAGGAGAGAAGATATGGAAAATAACTTCAAAATGGGTTTGAAAGTTACTGGACAAGAATTGAGTACAGAGAAACATAAAAATACGGTACAAGAGATAGAAAAGGTTAGTGAGAAAAATGAAAAAAGAGAAGAGCGTACCAATTCACAAAATGTGGAAGAAATGTTAATGAGAAAAGTAGAAAAAGCAGGCAGTATAAGAGAATTAATTGGAATTTTAAAAGGAGATGAATATATATCTTTTTTACAACAGAAGTATCAAAATTCTAAACTTTCTAGTGCAAACTTAGAAAATAGTTTAAACAATACAAATTTAAATAAGGTTATAAAAAGTAAAATAAAAAAGATGTATCGACCTATTTTGCAAGAAAATGTAGAACGTAGTGAATTGTTAGAAATGGCGAATGAATTTAAAGAGCTTCGTTGTATGGAAGATGAGACTAGAATACCAGATTTGTATGGATTATCAGAAATTGGAACTAAAATAGGTGATAAATTGATGGATGAAGAGATTATATATGTTCCAACAGAAAGCAAATTTGTAAAAAATGCGATAAGAGACCAATATATGACTGCAGGGTATGTAGAAAAAGGAGAAATGCACGGAAACCATATCGAAAAAATGAAACTTGCTCAAGTGCAAGTAGAAGGTGGAAATGATTACTTTTTAATGGAAGATGGAGAATTATTAAGTATTCTTTCTACCACTGAAAAAGTAGCTTTAAGGATGGATAGACACAAATTGACAGATGTGGAATATACAAAGGAATTCACTCCACAAGTTTTAGAAAAAGTAGAGCAAAATGCTACTTTGTTAACAAAAGAAGAGAAGAAACAACCTTTAAAGAATTTATATAAAGAGACACCTGAAATAAAATTGAGAGAAGGGGTAACATCTTTGGAACAAGTGAATTATGTTCCTAAATTTAGAGGAAAAGAGCAAACACAATCATAAGGGAATACAAGATAAGAAAAACAAAATAAGGATTTGACTTATTTTGTTTTTTCTATTACAATAAGTTGGTACAATAAAGGAGGAAGGAAAAATGAAGATACAATATCAAGATAAAATACTAGAAGTAACAGAGCCAGTTACGATTAGTCAATTATTAGAAAAAGAAATAGAAACTAGCCAGCAAACAATTGTTGCTGCAAAATTTAATAATGAATATAAAAATTTAGAATATGTCATAAAAGAAGATGGGAAAATAGAATTAATAGATGTAACTTCAAAGGAAGGGATAAAAGTTTATATTCGAACATTAACATTTATTGTTTGGAAAGCATTTGAAAAATTATGTCCAGGGAAAAAAATGAATGTAAATTATCAATTGTCTAATGCTATGTTTTATGATATTGAAAAAATGGATGTAACAGACGAATTTGTGAAACAATTGGAAGAAGAAATGCATAAAATTGTAAATCAAGATTTGCCAATTAAACAAGTAGTGATGAATAGGAAAGAAGCAGAAGAGTTTTATCTAAAAAATGATACTTCTAAAGGAAGATTACAAATGAATCTAGAGGAAAATGATAAGATTTACATGTATTTTTGCGAGGATTATTTTAATTATTGTTATGGTACATTAGCGAATCGAACAGGATGTGTTAATATTTTTGAAGTAATAAAATATCATAAAGGATTTTTAGTAAGATATCCTAATAAAACAAATCCAGAAAAAATTCCAGAAATGGTAGAAACTAAAAAATTGGCATGGGCATTAGAGGAATATGAAGAGATTCATAGAGTTTTAGATATTCATAATGTATATAAATTAAATAATGCAATCGAAAATAATAGAATTCCAGAGATTGTCATGTTAGCAGAAGCTTTACATGAAAAGAAAATTGCTAATATTGCTGATAAAATAGCACAAAATAGAAATATAAAAATGATATTAATAGCAGGTCCATCCTCTTCTGGGAAAACAACATTTGCACAAAGATTGGGAATTCAATTAAGATTAAATGCTATCAAACCAGTTACAATATCTGTCGATAATTATTTTGTAGAAAGAAAAGATACTCCTAGAGATGAAAATGGAGAATATGATTTTGAATGTATAGAAGCAATTGACTTAAAGTTATTTAATGAGCATTTAACGAAGTTATTAAATGGAGAAGAAGTAGAAATGCCAGAATTCGATTTCCATGTTGGTACCAAAAGGTATAATGGAAAAAAATTAAAACTGGCAAAAGATGAAGTTTTAGTAATTGAAGGAATACATTGTCTAAATGATAGATTAACAAGTGAAATTGATAAAGAACAAAAATATAAAATTTATATTAGTGCTTTAACGGTTCTTAATATGGACAGATATAATCGAATAGCTACAACAGATACTAGGTTAATTAGGAGAATTGTTAGAGATTATCAATTTAGAGGATATAGTGCAGTGCATACTTTACGTTCATGGGAAAGTGTTAATAGAGGAGAAACTAAAAATATTTTTCCATTCCAAGAAGAAGCGGATAGTATTTTTAATACTTCTTTAATTTATGAAATAAATGCTTTAAAACCATTAATTACTCCTTTATTGGAGCAAATATCAACAAGAGAACCAGAATATGCAGAAGCAAGAAGATTATTAGATATTTTAAGGTATTTTAGATCAATACCGGTGCAATATGTACCTAATAATTCACTATTAAAAGAATTTTTAGGGGGAGGATATTTTCAATAGAAAGGGATAGAAATAAAAAATGGAAAATAGAATTTTTACTGCCAGAGATGAAGAATTTATTTGTGAATATTGTGGAAAAAAAGTTTCGAAGTTAGGCTATTCTAGCAGAAACCATTGCCCATATTGTTTGCATTCTAAACATGTTGATATTAATCCTGGAGATAGATTGGAATCCTGCCAAGGAGATTTGGAACCAGTTGCTTTAGAAATGAATGCTAAAAAAGGATATGTGATTATTTTTAAATGTAAAAAATGTGGTGCTATTCGTAAAAATAAAGCTGCTAAAGATGATAATATGGATTTATTGATAGAATTAAGTAGTAAACAAATCTAGTTGCCAAGAGGAACATTCCTTTTTGGCAGATTTATAATTTTTAAATAAAAAGTTAATATATTAATATTTTGGACAAAAACATAGCTAGGGCGTAACAATCCGGGTCTTTGTCTACCAATATTAATATATTAACTTTTTTAAATAAAGTACTCTACAAAAGTTGCCAAAAAGGAACGTGAAGTGAACCCAAATTATTAGACAAAAAAGTTTAATAAGGAGGGTTCATTTTTATGTCAAAATATTCAGATGAATTTAAAATACAAGTAGTAAGATATTGTCTAGAAGGAAAAAATAGTAGAAGTGGAGCAGCTAAAGTATTTAATATACCAAGTTCTACAATAGTAAAAGAATGGTTAAAAAAGTATAAAGAACATGGTATAGAAGGATTAATTAAACAACAAAGATCTTCATATAGTGGAGAAATTAAACAAAATGTGATAGAATATATGCATGATAACCATTTATCAGCTACAGAAACAGCAGTGCGCTTCAGGCTAAGTACAACAAGTATAAGAAGATGGAATCGTATATATTATGAGAAAGGACCACAGGGATTATATAAAAAACAATGTGGTAGAAATAAAAATATGAAATCAAAACCAAGAAAAAAGAAATTATCTAAAGAAACTGAACAAGATTTAATAGCAGAAAATCGAAGACTTAGAATGGAGAATGAATACTTAAAAAAATTAAATGCCTTAGTTCAGGAAAGAATCAAGCGAGAGAACAAGAGAAAGTAATTGTTGTCGATGAATTAAGGCAGAAATATAGCTTGAAAGAATTGTTAAAATTAGCAGAGATAGCAAGAAGTACATTCTATTATCATTTAAGCAATTTAAAAAAAGAAGATAAATATAAAGAAATAAAGGAAGAAATAGCAGCAGTTTATCACGGAAATAAGGGTAGATATGGATATAGAAGAATTACACTAGAACTTCAAAATAAGGGATATAAAATTAACCATAAAACTGTTTATAGACTTATGAAAGAATTAGGATTGCAATGTTTAATAAGGGTGCATAAATATAAATCATATAAAGGTGAAATTGGTAAGATATGTGATAACTTGTTAAATCGTGAATTTGAAGCAGAAAGACCAAACGAGAAATGGGTTACAGATGTAACAGAATTTAAAGTACATAACGAAAAATTATATTTATCCCCAATAGTGGATTTATTTAATGGAGAAGTAATCAGTTATAATTTATCAAGGCGTCCAGTATTTTCACAAGTAGAAGATATGATAGAAAAAGCATTTAAAAAAATACCAGATAATACAAATTTAATATTACATTCAGATCAAGGGTGGCAGTATCAAATGAAGCGATATCAGTATTTGTTAAAGGAAAAAGGAATAAGGCAAAGTATGTCTAGAAAAGGTAACTGTTTAGATAATTCATTAGCGGAAAATTTCTTTGGATTACTAAAATCGGAACTATTTTATACAAAGGAATATGAAACAATAGAAGAATTAGAAAAAGATATAGTAGAATATATAGATTATTACAACAATAAGAGGATTAAGGGCAAATTAAAAGGAATGAGCCCTGTACAATACAGAGTTCATTCCCAAGTTGCCTAGTACCTAATCAAAAACTGTCCAATTTTTTGGGTTCAGTACAACGTCCTTATTAGCAACTAAATTCTTCTATTTAAATTTCCACTTGTGTAATCTTGTCCTTCCAATCTTTTTTGCTCTCTTACAACTTCAATAATATGATTTATTTCTTCTATAGATTCGTCCAAAATATCAATTCTTTGATGAGAGATATTAAAATCTTTTGGATTGATAGAAGTAATTTTACTATTAAAAATAGTGGTAACAGTTTGGATGTTGTCTGGTAAAATTTTGAATTTCATATTTAATCTATCTTTTAATTCGTAACAATGAGTAGATTGACATCTTTGTTTGCAATTTGGATAACATTTATCTGTTTGACCTAGTAAGCAATAATTCATATTAAGAAGAGGAGTTCTGCCATATACGATTAACTCAGAGGGAATAGGAGCTTGTTCAACTAAATTAGAGATAGTAGATTTATCTAATTCAGGAGAAATAGTAAATCGTGAAATATCCAAGTTTTGTAATTCTTTTACACTATATTTATTAAAAACATTAAAAGTATAATTTGCAATGATTTCAGGGATTTGTTTTATGGTAGGAGCGATTTCTCTAAATAATGTATTTAATAATTTAATATTACAAATATTAGAAATGACAAAACCTCTAATATTATATTTCTGCATAGCAGTTTCTATATTATTATATAGTAAATTTTTGTAATTTCCTTTTACAATAGTTGGCATATAAATATAAAGATTAAATTTTTCACTTAAATCTTTTAAAATCTTTTCGTAGTTTTTATAGGTGTAATATTTTAAAGGAATATATACATTTGCAATATTTTTTATGTTAGAGTAATCCCAATCTTCATGGATGATATTTAAAAGTAAAGAAATAGTAGGTGTGTTTGCAGGTACTAAAGAATCAGTAGAGGGATTTATAGTAGCAGGAAATGTATTAGATTTTGGTGCAGTTCTAGATATCTTTTGCAAAATGTGTTTTTCTACTTCTGCTAAAGCGACTCTTCTAAGTTCATTTAAGATACTTAGTTTTGGAAGAAATATGTTGTCATCTAGTAAAACAGATATATTTTTAAATTCATAAGGAGTGGAAGCTGTTTTGCTAATCTGTTGGATAACGGTATCTTTTTCTAAAGGTCTATTTTTGGCTTCTATAGGAGTATAGTCTAGAATGCATTTAACATGTAATCCTTTATAGATTGGAATATCGTTTTCAGAATATACACTAATAGAAATTGGTTTATTTTTTTGTAGGACTACTTTGCAACTTAAATAGATTTTTCTATTTTCTTTTCCGTAACTTTCTTTGGCGAATTGATTAAGAGATTTAGAAGACATTTTGAAAACTTTATCACCAGAAGAAATATTTCCTTTCATTCTACCAATTGTAATGGTTTGTCCAGGTTTGGTTTGGGTAATGTTTGTATTATTTTCCATTATTTCAGAAATAGTATAGATATTATCTTCTTTTTCCAAGGAGATGGTGTCTCCAATAGAGACTGGTTCATTTAATTTTAAAGTAATATGCCCTTTTTTGGGATTATATTTTTGGACAATTCCTAAAAATAGCCCCATATTATTAGGCTTTTCTTTAAAAACAAGTTGTTTATTGGGTTCATTAGATAGGTGACCAGCAGAAGACATACCTCTATTAAATATTTGTAATAAATCTTTTCTATCTTTTTCTTCAATGTTATATTCTTTTCCGGAGAGTGCTAAATCAATGTATTTTCTGTAAATTCTAGTAACAGTGGCAACGTATTCAGGTGATTTCATTCTTCCTTCTATTTTAAAACAAGTAACACCAGCTTCTATTAAAAAAGGAAGGAAATCTAATCCGCATAAATCACGTGTACTTAGTAAATAACCAGAGTTAATAGTTTTTCCGTCTTCTAATAAACTAAAAGGTAGACGACAAGGTCCAGCACATTTTCCTCTATTTCCTGAACGTCCTCCTAACATACTAGAAAATAGACATTGACCAGAGTAGGAAATACATAAAGCACCATGAATAAAACATTCAATTTCAATATTGGAATTTTTGCATATATAGGCAATTTCATTTGCAGATAATTCTCTAGATAGTACAACTCTTTTAAATCCTAGGTCTTGTAGTTCTAAAGCTCCATTTAAATTGTGAACTGTCATTTGTGTGCTTCCATGGATAGGAAGGTCTGGAAAGGTACGAATTAATTTCATAGCTAATCCTAAATCTTGAACAATAATAGCATCGATTCCATTTTCATAGGCTGTTCTAGCTAAATCTAAAGCTTGTGAAAATTCGTTATCTTTGATAAGTGTATTTAAGGTCAAGTTGGTTTTTACCCCTCTTAATTTTGCATATGAAATAACTTGTTTTAGCTCGTTGGATGAGAAATTTTTAGCAAATGCTCTTGCACTAAAAATGTCTCCTCCAAAATAAACACTATCTGCACCATTTTGAACAGCAGCTTTTAAAGATTCAAAATCACCCACTGGTGAGAGTAATTCAACCATTTTTTTTCCTCTTTTCTTGTGTTTTTTTTTATTATATCACAGGAAGCTTTTTAAAGGAAATAGATTATTTGATTTTTCTGATTATTCTATTATTATTTTTCAAAAAAACTCTTAAAAATAATTTTTTTAACAAAACTTGAAGGTTTTCGGTTGACGGAAAAAAATGCTAATGATATAATTGAAATGTAAAAAAGGATAATTTAGGAAGCAATGGAGAAAAAATAGAAAAAACAAAAGATTTAGGAGGAAACAAGATGGAAAAAGGTAGGAAATTTTTGTCGATTATTATTATTTTCATATTAGTTAGTTATTGTCTTTTTAGTTTATTTTCTAATCCAACTTATGCAGCAAATCAGGTTATTAGTACAGATATTAATGCAATTGATGAGAACGCGTACCCAGGGTTTAAAGAAAGAATTAATGCATTAAAAGCTCAATTTCCTAATTGGAATTTCAAAATATTTTATACGGATTTGGATTGGAATGAAGTGATTTCTGAAGAATATGTGGGACATGGAAGTAGCCCAAGAAATCAGGTACAAGCTATTGCCAATTATCAAGGTGCATGGATTTGTCCATGTGGTTTCGAAGCAGGAAGTTGGCGTTGTGCTTCAGAGGATGCTATCAAATACATGATGGATCCACGTAATTCTTTAAATGCTTCTGATATATTTCAATTCGAAGAATTGACCAATAATGGCTATGATATGAATCAGATTATTAATATGACAAACGGAACTTTTTTACAAGGACATTATGAAGAAATTACAAGAGCAGGAAATAATACAGGAATTAGTCCCTATTTTATTATAGCTAGAATGCTACAAGAACAAGGAAAAGGAGGTACTGCTTTAACATCAGGAGTGTATGGATATTATAACCCATTTAATATTCAAGCAAATGGGGCAGACCCAATTAGCAATGGTGTTGCTTATGCACAATCACAAGGATGGGATACTTTAGAAAAAGGAATCACAGGTGGGATTGAATTTTTAAGTAGAGAATATACTAAAAGAGGACAAAATACTTTATATTTACAAAAATTTGATGTAGATGCAACTTCTGATGGATTATACTGGCATCAATATATGCAAAATATTATGGCAGCACAAAGTGAAGGAAATACATTAAGAAAAACCTATGAAAGTATTAATGCTGTAGGGGATTCTCATACATTTATTATTCCGTTATATCGCAATATGCCACAAGTGGCATGTAGTAGACCAGATGGAAGTTCAAGTGCAACAGTATCTGGTGATTTAGTAAGAGTCAATGTAAATAGTAACATTTGTTTAAGAAGTTCTCCTAATGGACCAAAAATAAATGCATTATTATATAAAGATGAAATTGTAACAAGAATAGAAAAAGCAACAACAAAAGTGGCTGGAACTTATTGGGATAAAATTAGAAAAGCTGACGGAACGGAAGCTTATGTAGCTAGAGAAACTTATGATTATGAACCTGAATATAAATTGTACCTAGTTCCGATTAATGATAATACTTCTAATGACTCTGGAAATTCTGGAAATACATCTGGTGGAAATGAAGTAGATAATTCAAATGATGATGAAATGGTAAGTACAGAGAAAGTAAAGGTTGACAAAACAAATAAAACAGTAACTGTTGGACCAGATGCTATTGCAAAAGACATTACAGATGCTTTTGGTTCTATTAAAATAACAAAGGCAAATGGAGATTTACTAGAAGGTGAACACTCTGTAATTGGTACAGATTATGTTATTAAAGATAAATATAGAGTTATCAAAAAAGGTGATGTTAGTGGAGATGGATATGTAAATTCTGCAGATTTGTTAGGATTGCAAAAACATTTATTAGGAATTACAAATATTATGAATACGATGAAAGGTGCAGGTGCAGATGTTACAAATGATGGCAATTTGAATTCAGCGGATTTACTTAAAATTCAAAAGAAATTATTAGGGATTTCTGATTTAGATATATAAAAGAGGTGGTGTCAATATTGAAGAAGAATATAAAATTATTAATGATATTATTTGCTATCTTCTTTGCAACAATGATTTGTTGTCATAAGGTAGAAGCAGCAAGTGCGACGATAACAGAAAATAGAACAGTAACAGTAGGAACCCCTGTTACTGTATCTGCAACTGTGAATGCTGGTGCATGGAGTTTAAATTTATCAGGGGTAGGTCAAAGTAGGTCTTTAGTAGGGCAAACATCATCTGCTGGAAATGAAACAGCTTCTACTAGTATTACATTTACACCAACACAAGCAGGAGAATATACCTTTAGTTTGACAGGAGATATGACAGATTTTTCAGCAGATGATGCAGAAAAAGTTTCTAGAACTTGTGTTATTATAGCTAAAAATAATGAAACACCTTCAACTGGTGGAGGGGCAACTACAGATTCTTCAGATGGAAATAATACATCTAATAACGATAATACTGATACTGGAAATACAACAACACAGAAATCTAGTAATGCTAATTTAAGTAATTTAGGAATTAGACCAAATGATTTTACTGGATTTAAGTCAGGAACAACTACTTATCAAGTAGAAGTACCAGAAAATGTAACGGAAATAGAAGTATATGCAACTGCACAACATGCCAAAGCAAGTATATCTGGTACAGGTAAAAAATCTTTAAATGTTGGTGCAAATGCTTTTAATGTAGTAGTAACTGCTGAAGATGGAACGAAAAAGACATATACGATAAATGTAACAAGACAAGGAGAAGTGGAAGAAGAAAATCCGGAAGATACCACTTCAGAAGGAGAAGAAACAGAGCAAGCAAAAGGACTTGCAGAATTAAAAATAGATAATTTATCTTTATCTCCATCTTTTGAAACAGGAGTGTATGAGTATCAAGTAAAATATATTGGACAAGATACTGAATTAAATATTACGACAAAGGCTACACAAGAAGATTATGTAGTAGAGGTTACTGGAAATGAGGGCTTAAAAGAAGGGGAAAACATTATTACTATATTAGTATCTGATAAAGATGGTAATAATGTAGCGACTTATCAAGTTACTGTAAATAAAAGTTTAGTAGACGAAGAAGCAATTGCAAGAGAAGAGGCTAAAAAGCAAGAAGAATTTAGAAAAACAGTAATTATTGGGTCTATTATTGCGGTTGTTGTTATTGCAATTATTGTTTTCTTGATTATTAGACATAAGAGAAATCAAAGATTTGCAGAGGAATATTCTGGAGTACCTTTTTCAGGATTAAATGAGGATGAGGATTGGCAAAATTCAAACCAAGGTTGGGAAAATGAAGAACAACAGGAAATACAGGAAGAAGAAATAGAGCAAGACAAATCAACATTAGATAATTTATCACAAGAAGAATTAAAGAATAGGTATTTAGATAATTATAATAAAGATTCTTTAGAAGAAGACTTTTATGAAGAGGAGAAACCTAGAAGAGCAAGACATAAGGGAAAAAGATTTAAATAAAAGGTAGATTTCATCTACCTTTTTCATGTTATCTCGACGACTCAACGTTTACAGAAATTTTCCCATTTGGTTCAATTTTTTTATAATAACCTTTTTCTGTACTTTGCTGTATAAAGTACAATTATATATACTAATAATTTATCAGATTTTTAAATCAAAGTCAATTTGGTTCAGGGAAATTTCAGGGAAAATCCCATGAAAATACTATTTTTTTAATTGACAAAAAAGTGATTTTAGTGTAATATAATTTTTGGAAATAGTTTTGCCAATATAGCTCAGTTGGTAGAGCAACAGATTCGTAACCTGTAGGTCGGCAGTTCGATTCTGCCTATTGGCTCCAAAAAGAAGGCATAAGAAAATTTATCTTATGCCTTCTTTTGACTTAATCATCAATTGGAATATATTTTTTCTCAGGGATATTTTTTGGTTCTTCTTTTTTAGGAACTTCGATTTTCAAAGTACCATTTTTGAAAGAAGCCTTGATATCATCTTCTGTAACTTCTTCACCTACGTAGAAACTTCTTGAGCATTCACCAACAAATCTTTCTTTTTTAACATATTTTCCTTCTTCTTTTTCATCTTCATGATGACTTGTTTTAGCATTAACAATTAAATATCCATTGTTAATTTCAATTTTTATATTTTCCTTTTCATATCCAGGTAAGTCCATATCGATAATATACTTATCTTTTTTCTCCTTAATATCGGTTTTCATAAATTTGTTTTCTCTTTCCTCTGTAAAGAATGGGTCTGAAAACATTTGATCCCATAAATTAAAATCACTTCTTTTTCTTGGTAACATCATCATAATAATCAACTCCTTCTTTAAATTTATGTGTTGACATGATATTGTTAGCACATAGTAAAAAGTATTTTTTTCTTTTTACAAATATATTATATACCTAAAATTAGCAAAGTCAAGTATAGAGTGCTAAAATTCACAAAGAATTCACAAAACAATATATAGAAAAAAATAAAAAACAAAAGAAACAGTGGAAAAATATAGTAATCTGTGATACAATAATAGCGTCAAAATTTAGAAAAGGAGGATTACTTAGGTATCATGGGATTTTTTGATAAATTAAAAAAAGGAATGAATAAAACAAAAACATCATTTGATGAAAAAATAAATAGTATATTTAGTAGTTTTCGTAAAGTAGATGAAGAATTTTTAGATGAATTAGAAGAAATTTTAATTATGTCAGATATTGGAATGGATACTTCTATTAAAATTATTAATGCTTTAAGAGAAAGAATAAAAAAAGAAAAATTGCAAGATGAAGAAGAAGTGAAACAGGCTCTAAGAGAAGAAATGCAAAAAATATTAGATGTAACGGATATTAGCTTACATTTAGAAACAAAGCCATCTGTTATCTTAGTAGTAGGAGTAAATGGAGTAGGAAAAACAACATCTATTGGGAAAATTGCAAATCGATTAGCCAAAGATGGTAAAAAAGTGGTAGTAGCAGCAGCAGACACTTTTAGAGCAGCAGCAGTAGAGCAGTTAGAAATTTGGGCAAAAAGAGCAGGAAGTGATATTGTAAAAAGAGAAGAAGGAGTAGACCCAGCATCTGTTGTATATGATGCCATAAAAATAACAAAAGAGAAACAAGCTGATGTTTTGATTGTAGATACAGCTGGAAGATTGCATAATAAAAAATATTTGATGGATGAATTAAATAAAATACAAAAGGTAATTCAAAAAGAAATGCCAGATGCAGATAAAGAAGTTCTTTTAGTAATTGATGGAACAACAGGACAAAATGCAATATCACAAGTAAAAGCATTTAAAGAAGAAACACCAATTACAGGTCTTGTACTTACGAAATTAGATGGAACTGCTAAAGGTGGTGTTGTGATTGGTATTGTAGAAGAAAATAAGATTCCAGTTAAGTTTATTGGAATCGGAGAACAGATTGATGATATGGAAATATTTAATTCAGAAGATTTTGTAAAAGCAATTATTTAAGGAGGTTGAGGTAATTGGAAGAGAAAGAAAATATTTCTCAAGTGGAAACCACAGCTACAAAAGAAAATAAAAAGAAGAAAAATAAATCGAGAATGTTAATTGTAATAGCATTTTTGATATTGTTTGTAGCAGTTAGTTATGTACAATTACGAGGAAGTTATTTAGAATACTTGGAATTGGGACAAGAGTATGTACAGATATTTTATACTAATTTAGCTTATCGTTATGCTATCATGGGGATTAATTTTGTTTTCTTGTATATTGTTATTTATTTTACCAATAGAGGAATCAAAAATGGATTGAAGCCATTTTTCGATAAAGAGAATAAAAAAATGCCAAAATTATTGAATAAATCTTTAGCATTAGTTATTTCTCTTATTGTTAGCGTTATTCTTTCATCACTAATGATGCAAAAAATAATGATGGTAATGAATAGTACTTCTTTTGGTATACAAGACCCTATTTTTAATTTAGATGTTTCTTATTATATGTTCCAAAAGCCAGTCATTGAAATGTTTGTATTTTATTTTATTATGCTTTTTGTTGCCTTAACTTTATATATGGCATTGTATTATATCATTATTTTTAATCGTTATTTTGATGGCGTTGATGGTAAAATGCTAAAAGAGAGTTCTTTTATGAAAAAAATGACTAGAAATATTTTTTGTATTATTATAGGGGTAGCAGTATTTACTATTTTGAATACACAAAGTATGGTATTTGGAAGAATTTTATCTGTGAATGAAGACTTAGAAATTGTAGGGGCAGGAATGACAGAAAGTACTATTAAACTATGGGGATATATTATATTTGCTTTTGTGATAGTAATTTTTGGTTATCGAGGTATTTATTATTTTAAAAAAGCGCAAACTAATAAAGTATTAAAGAATTTAGCAGTGATTCCAGCTTATTTAGTATTGTTATTTGTAGTAATGATAGGTTTCGATTTGCTTTTTGTTCGTGCAAATGAATTAGATAAAGAAAAAACCTACATTGCAGAAAATATAAAAAATACTAAAAGTGCATATCAAATTGCAATAGAAGAGCAAAATATTGATAATTCAGGAACCATTACAGAACAGGAAGTTCAAAATAATAGAAATGTGATTAATAATATTCCAATTATTAGCCAGGATGCAGTTTTAAAAACTTTAAAAGACAGTCAAACAGAAACAGGATATTATTCTTATCGAAATGCTAATTTGGCAAAATATAAGATTGGAAATCAAGAGCAATTAGTGTATTTAGCTCCAAGAGAAATTGCAAGTACAGGAAGAACCTATAATAACAAAACTTATGAATATACACATGGTATGGGAGAGATTGTTGCTTCTGCGACACAAAGTACGCAAACAGGAAATATTCAATATATTCAAAAAGAGGTATCAGGAAAAGATGAGCAAATTTCAATTTCTGAATCAAGAATTTATTTTGGATTGGAAACAAAAGAAATTATTGCAACTAATACTAAAAATAAACAAGAATATGATTATACAGACGAATCAGGAAATGACCAAACTTCAACTTATACAGGAAAAGCAGGGTTAAATTTAGGATTTTTAGATAGACTTGTGTTAGGAATTACAAAAGGAGATTTGAATTTAGCTTTTTCTAATGAAATAACAGAAGATAGTAAAATTTTGATGAATCGTGAAGTAATAGGAAGAGTAAAAAAAGCATTACCATATTTAATTTATGATGACAACCCATATACAGTTATTACAGCAGAAGGTAAAATTGTATGGGTAGTAGATGGATATACAGTTTCTAATTGTTATCCTTATTCACAATATACTAGTATTGAACATGATGGAATAAAGGAAAATATTAATTATATCAGAAATTCTGTAAAAGTGTTAGTAGATGCTTATGAAGGTACATTATCTTTTTATATTACAGATAGAACAGACCCGATTGCAATTGCTTATGAAAAGATATATAGTTCTTTATTTAAAGATAGAGATGAGGAAATACCAGAAGATATTGCAGAACATTTTGTTTATCCGCAATTCTTATATGATGTGCAAGCAGAGGTGTTAAAGACATATCATAATGTAAAACCAGATGTTTTATATCGTGCAGATGATATATGGGATATTGCTAAATATAATAGTGTGAATTCTACAAAATCAACAGGAACCTATCTAGATTCTTATTATACAATGGTAAAAGTAGATGACCAAGAAAAATTAGGACTAGTACAGATATATACTCCAAATGAAAAACAAAATATTATTTCTTATTTAGTAGGAAGTGTAGATGGTACAACCAATAAGTTGAATTTATATAAATTTTCAGCAGATAGTAATATTGTAGGACCAATGCAATTAGATAAACAGATTGAAGAAGATGAAGCAATTGCAAAAGAAATTGAAACTTTGAATACAACAGGAACTAGATTAACAAAACAAATGTTGATTGTGCCAGTAGAAAATACTTTATTGTATGTTGAACCAATTTATCAAACTATGCTGAATGAATCAGAAGTACCAGTACCTATTTTAAAGAAAGTAGTAGTTGCTTCAGGAAATAAGTTAGCAATAGGAGATACTTTAACAAAAGCATTAGAAAATTTATTATCTAAATATGCTGTTGATATCGAAGTAGAAAACACAGATGATATGGAAGGTTTAATTGATACTATTATCAAAGCAAATAAAAATTTAATAGAATCTAGCAACAATAGTGATTGGGAAATGATAGGAAAAGATATTCAAAAACTACAAGATTTAATTTCTTCTTTGGAAGAGATGAAAGAAGAGGAAGATAAGAAAAAAGAAGAAATAGAAAAAAGTACCAATCAAACAAATACAATAGATTCTAATAGTATAGATGGAAATGCAGTAGTATCTAATGATGTGAATATTTTGAATTAGTCATAGTACTTACTATAAAACTAAGAAATAATTGAATAAAAAGATATCAAAAAATCCACCCTATAAAAAAGGTGGATTTTTATGTGGTTGAAAAATAAAAAGTATCATTTATTAGAAAAAGCAATAGAAGAATTAAATAATACTTTAATAAAAAGTAATTTAATCGAAATATCTAATTTATTGGGTAATAAAAAGAAGTTATTATTTAATAATTTATTAGCAGGTATTGCAAGAGGAGTTGGTATTGGAATTGGTGTTACCATCATAACTGCTATTTTAGTAGTTTTATTACAAAAAATAGTGGCTTTGAATATTCCTGTGATTGGAGAATTTATTGCTGATATAGTAGATATAGTAGAGAGAAGCAAATAGACTTGATTTATTTTTTGCTTCTCTTTTTCTTAATTATTAAAATTGTAATAGTAGTTGTAGATAATGCTCCTAATAATAGATAGATAGGTGTGTAGCTATTATTTTTTCCAAATGGTGGAATAACATTAGTTTCTATAGAGTCCAAGGTTTGAGCGGTCACTACTTCTTGTGTACCTTGTGCAGTGTTTTGTATTCCTTTTACCATAAAAGTAAGTTTGTTATTAAAATTAGAATCTATTCCAGTATCTAATAGGCAACTTAATACTAATTTACATTGAAATGTATCTCCTTTTGAAATGATATATTCTGAATCAGAGCTAGGTTTTAAAGTAAGGACTAAATTATGCTTTATGTTTGCTGTTTCTGTATAACTTATTTCTTCATTTATTTCCCAACCATAGTAGGAATTTGTATTGTTTTCCGATATTAATTGGGCATTAGGATTAAAAGTTAATTTAGGATCTACTTCATTTTGTAAAACTAATTCTGTGCAATCCATAGCACATTTTATATTAACTAAATATTCTATTTCTAATAAAGTTCCTTGTGTTAGTTCAGAATCTAAGTATATATATAAATCATTACCTGCTACAAAATAATTTTGTGCATTTTCAACGAAATCAGAAACATCATTGTTGACGAAATCAGAGCAGATTTGAAAATATATTTCATCATAAATAGATGAGATTTCACTAGCAGTTATGTTTTCATAGATGATACCAGCATCTACACCATTTTGTGTAAAGGCATTTTTGGAAGCTCCACTTACTAAAATATTATAAATGGTAATTTCAGCTTCCTGTAGTGCTAGTAGTTTTTTATAACAAGCATCTTCTTCTTGTGTGGCACCATCTGTTAAAACAACTAAATAAGGATATGTGGTATTGTTTTCGTCATTAGAAATTTTATCAAATATATCTTTGGCAATATCTAGTGCTGGACTCATGTGCGTTCCACCTGAGGCACTTAATTCGCTTATCGTATTTAAAATTGTTTTTTGGTCAGAAGAAGTAGTTAAAAGTCTAGCATCTGAATCAAAAGATATAACACTTACTTGTATTTGTTTAGCTACTTCAAATAATTTTTTGACAAGAGTAGAAGCAGACTGTTTAGTAGATTCCATGCTGTTTCCGCCCATACTACCAGAGGTATCTATGACTAATACTAATTCAAGAGGAGATGTGATAGTTGTAATTGCCATATCTGTATCTCCATTGATATTGGTAGATTCAATTTTTTGACCAGATGGCAATGTTAAAGTAGCAGCATTTAATTCTGCGAATGCTAAGATTTTTTTGTCATCTGATTGGTATATATTAGGAATAAATATACCATAGGATATATTGCTAATACATAATAAAATTAATAAGAAAATACTGATGATGTACTTTTTCATTTTTATCACCTCTTTTGTACCATTCTATACCTATTATAACATAAAATTTGATTTATGTAAAATGTTGGGAGAAATTTATGTAAAAAGTGAAAAAATGATGAAATATGGTTTCAGCATTTTTCTAATTTATGAAATATTTTTTTCCCTTTTTTCAAAATCGCATAGCCATTTGTATAATCACTATCTGAAAGTGTATATGCAATATCAGAGATTTTGTTATCATTTAAAGAAATTCCACCTTGATTAATTAGAGTTCTAGCTTGTCCCTTGGATGGAGCAATTTTAGTTAATACAATAGCATCTACAATTGGAATATAAGGATTATCTAATCTAGTAGTTGGCATATTTTCTAAATTACCTTGTCCATTAAATAAGGCATTAGATGCTTCTTCTGCTTTTTTTGCTTCTTCTTCACCATGAATTAATTTAGTAATTTCAAAGGCTGCTATTTTTTTTGCTTCGTTAATTTTTTCATCTTTTAAGCTAGCTAATTCGTTAATTTTTTCTATTGGTAAAAAGGTAAGCATTTTTAATACTGTTTCAACACTAGAGTCTTCTATATTTCTCCAGTATTGATAAAATTCATAAGGAGAAGTTTTATCAGGGTCTAACCATAAAGCACCTTTTTCTGTTTTTCCCATCTTTTTACCTTCTTTAGTAGTTAATAATTTAAATGTTAGACCATAAGAATCTTCTTTACCAATTTTTCTAATTAATTCAACACCACCAATGATATTGGACCATTGGTCATTTCCACCCATTTGTAATTTACATCCATAAGTATTATATAAATGTAAAAAGTCATAAGATTGCATTAACATATAACTCATTTCAAAAAAAGTTAGTCCTGTTTCTAATCTATTTTTATAGCATTCTGCTGCAAGCATTCTATTAACAGAAAAAAGACTTCCAATTTCGCGAACAAAATCAATAAATTTTAAATCTAAAAGCCAGTCGGCATTGTTTACAATAATTGCTGCATTTTCTCCTTCAAAACTAACGAATTTTTCTACTTGTTTTTTAATACAGCTAACGTTATGATTAATTTCTTCACGTGTTATCATTTTTCTCATATCTGTTTTTCCAGAAGGGTCACCAATGGTAGCAGTTCCTCCTCCGACTAAGATAATTGGTTTATGACCGCATTTTTGCATATGGCTTGCCACCATTAGAGATACGAAATGTCCTACATGAAGACTATCTGCTGTTGGGTCAATTCCAATGTAAAAAGCAACAGATTTTTTTCCAAATAATTCTTTTATTTCTTGAGGATGAGTGAGTTGTTCTACATAGCCTCTTTCCTCTAAAATATCAAAAACATTTTTCATTTTCATCACCCTTTAATTTAAATTTAGTGGAAAGTAATACCATTATTTCCTTGATTATATTCTATTGTGTTATGATTGATTTGTTTTTTATATATTTGAAATTCTTGATAACCCAAGAAACGATTCAAATTTTTTAAGGAGATTCCTGTTGCACCTGCGATGTTTTCTAAAGAATTAGAAGTTCCATTTTCTTCAATATAATTTTTAAAAGTGGAAAGTTCAAAATTTTCTTTTGGATTACATTTAGGACAAATATCTCCTTCTGATACATAAAAGTTACCACATCTACTACATTTTTTGAATTCCATGATAAATTCCTCCTATTTTATCTTTTGACAAGTTTCTTAAAATTTCTTGTATTGTATCATAAACTTTAAGAAAAAGAAAGTCGTTATTGGAAAAAAAACTATAATTTAAGTTAAAATATTGTAAATTTTAAAAATATTGATATAATAGATACAGAAAAAATTTGAAGGAGGAATTAATATGAAAGCATTTGTATGTAAAGTTTGTGGATATATTCATTTTGGAGAAGAAGCACCAGAAAGATGTCCACAATGTGGAGTAGGAAAAGAAATGTTTGAAGAAAGAAAAGAACAAGCAGGAGAAGCACAATATGCAGATGAACATAAAATAGGAGTAGCACAAGGATTAGATGAAGAAGTAGTGAAAGGTCTAAAAGATAATTTTATGGGAGAATGTACAGAAGTAGGAATGTATCTTGCCATGAGTCGCCAAGCAGATAGAGATGGTTATCCAGAAATTGCAGAAGCATTTAAAAGATATGCTTGGGAAGAAGCAGAACATGCTGCCAAATTTGCAGAATTATTAGGAGAAGTGGTATATCCTGATACAGAAAAAAATGTAAGATTAAGAGCTGAAGCAGAATGTGGGGCATGTAAGGGTAAAAAACAATTAGCAACAAGAGCAAAAGAATTAGGATATGATGCTGTTCATGATACCGTTCATGAAATGTGTAAAGATGAAGCAAGACATGGAAAAGGTTTTGAAGGATTGTTAAAAAGATATTTTAAATAAAATTAAGTTTTAAGTGAAAGATAAAAAACGATAAGGGGGAAATCAAAAAAATGAAGATTAAAAACGAACTAAAAAATAAGAAAGGAATTACCTTAATTGCGTTAGTAATTACAATTTTGGTGGCTATGCTGGAGTGCTTTACACGGACATTACGAATGGCGATGCCGGCCACAATTATGGCTTCCGCCCGGTGGTGGTGTTGTAGCATTTTAAATGTGACTTAGAACTTTTCTCCCTGTAAATGGTATAATTTTATGTAGGAAAAGGGCAAAGAAAAATGTCGTTTTTCCTACATATTTTTTACCTGATAGGGAATTTTAAACATAAGTTGACATGCTTTTTAAGATTGGATATAATCTGTTAGGAAAGGAAGGGTTAAGAAATGGATTATATATATGAAAGAACAATAAATTATTATGAAACAGATAAAATGGGAGTGGTACATCATTCCAATTATATTAGATTTTTAGAAGAAGCAAGATGCTATTTCTTAAAATCTGAAGGTATGCCATTTGAAGAATTTGAAGCACAAGATATAACCATTCCGGTTTTATCTATAAATTGTGAATATAAATACCATGTGACTTTTTCAGATACTATTTTGATAAGAGTTATGGTAAAAGAATATAATGGAGTTAGATTAACAATAGGTTATGAAGTAAAAGACAAGAAAACTGGAAAAGAAGTTATTAGTGCAGAAACAAAACATTGTTTTACTAATAAAAGTTTAAGACCTATTAATTTAAAAAAATGTTGTCCACAATTTAGTGCAAAATTTGAGGATTTAAAAGAATAGAAATGGAGTTTTTCAAATGAAACAAATAAATGGAATAATGATGCAGTATTTTGAATGGTATTTAGAATGTCATCAAAATTTGTGGAATCAAGTAGCAGCAGAAGCAGAAAATTTAGCAAAGATAGGAATTACAGCTTTGTGGCTTCCACCAGCATATAAAGGAATTGGAGGAAAAGATGATGTTGGGTATGGAGTATATGATGTATATGATTTAGGAGAGTTTGAACAAAAAGGTACTGTAAAAACCAAATATGGTTCTAAAGATGAATATTTAAATTGTATACAAATTTTAAAACAAAATGGAATCCAAAGTTATGCAGATGTTGTACTAAATCATAAAATGGGAGCAGATATGTTACAAACTATTCCTGCAACAAAAGTAGATTGGGGAAATCATAATAAAAATGTTTCTGACCAAGAAATAGTAAGAGTAGCGACAAAATTTACTTTTCCAGGTAGAAAACATAAATACTCAGATTTTGAATGGAATTGGACTCATTTTGATGGAATTGATTATAATGATTCCACCAAAGAAAACGCAATATTTAGATTTAAAGATAAAAGTTGGAATGATGCTGTTGATGAGGAATTTGGAAATTTTGATTATCTGATGGGAGCTGATATTGATTTTCATAATCCAGAAGTGGTAGAAGAATGTTTTCATTGGGGAAAATGGTATCTTGAAATGACACATGTAGACGGATTTCGCTTAGATGCTGTAAAACATATCAATGCAGAATTTTATCGTGATTGGATTAAAAAATTAAGAAAACAAACAAAAGAGCAATTGTTTACAGTAGGAGAGTATTGGAGTGGAGATGTTAGTAAATTACATCGATATATTACAGAAACAGAGGGAGAAATTTCTTTATTTGATGTTCCTTTGCATTATCATTTTAGTAGTGCTTCTAAAGAAGAGGGGTATAATTTATCCACTTTATTAGAGGGAACATTAATGAAGGAAAATCCTAGTAAAGCGGTTACTTTTGTAGATAATCATGATACACAACCAGGTCAGAGTTTAGAAAGTTTTGTAGCTCCCTGGTTCAAACCAGTGGCATATAGTATCATACTACTTAGAGAAGAAGGATATCCATGTGTATTTTATGGAGATTTTTACGGAATACCACATGATGGGATAAAAAGGGTTCCTGAGTTAAAAACTTTAATTCAGTTGAGAAAAGATAAAGCTTATGGTTCTCAAGTGGACTATTTTGATTCACCACAATGTATCGGTTGGATAAGGCAAGGAGATGAAGAACACTTGAAATCTGGATTGGCAGTTGTAATATCTAATAAAGAACAAACAGAAAAACGAATGGAAATAGGGAAAAGATTTGCAGGGCAAAAGATGATAGATGCTCTTGGAAATTGTAAAGATATGATAGAGGTGGATAAAGAGGGATTTGCTAATTTTAAAGTAATGCCAAAATCTGTTTCTATATGGGTGGAAGTTTGATAACTAGATTGGACAAGATAAAAAGTTTGTGATATAATTCAGAAAAAATGAGGAGTAAATAGATGCCTAAATTTTTTGTATCAGATGAACAGGTAAAGGAAGATATTGGAGAAATACAGATAACAGGAACAGATGTCAATCACCTAAGAAATGTATTAAGAGTAAAAAACGGAGATAAAGTGGAAATTTGTAATCCCTTTAATCAACAAAATTATTATTGTCAAATAAAAGAAATACATAAAGAGTATATTGCTACTACTATATTGGAAAAAATATCTGAAACAGTAGAATCTAATGTAAAAGTAACTATTTTTCAGGGGATTCCTAAAGCAGAAAAAATGGAATGGATTATTCAAAAAGCAGTAGAATTAGGTGTATATGATATTGTACCTGTGGAAATGAAAAGATGTGTTGTTAAATTAAAAGAAAAGGATGTAGATAAAAAAATACAAAGATGGCAAAAAATTTCTGAAGTGGCTGCAAAGCAATGTGGGAGAAATCTTATTCCAAAGATACATCCTGTTATGACAAGTAAAAATATTGGTGACCAAATAAAGCAATATGATGTTGTATTAGTGGCATATGAGGAGGAAAAGGTTGCTACTTTAAAACAAGAATTATTAAAATTAAAGCAAAAAGAGGAGATTAAAATAGGAATAGTAATTGGACCAGAAGGCGGATTGGAAAGTAAAGATGTGGAAATGTGGAGAGAAAAAGGAGCCAAGATTATTACCTTAGGGAAAAGAATTTTACGAACAGAAACAGTAGCTTTGCAATGCTTAAGTGTTATCATGTATGAGTTAGAAAAATAGAGATATCTTGGAAAGGAAAGATATAAAGAATGGAAGAAAAAAAGATAGAGGAAACAGTAAATCAGTTAACTAAAATAAAAAAAGACAGAAAAAAACAAAAACAAAAAATGCCAAAGGAAGTTAGTCAAATTATTTTTAAAAAAATATTTAATCAATTATTAGCTGCTATTTGTATTATGCTATATTTTGTTATATTAAATTTAGCTTATGTAAATATGAGAGAAGAAAGATTGATTGGTGATATTAAAGTTTTTGCTGGTGCGTTCTTGGTAGTTGGAATTGTTATGTTAGAAAAAGCTTATCGCAAAGAAATTGGAAAATATGTTGTTATAGGAATAGAATTATTAGTACTTTCTTTACATACTTTATCTATTATGCATATCATTACTTTATTGGAATATGATTTTAGATTATATCTATTAACTTCTTCTTATATTTTTTCTATTTATTATGTATTAAAATCTATTGTTATTTATGTAAGGGAAAGAAGAATATATTTAAGAGGATTAAGTGATATTTCAGAAATTATAAAAAAAGAAGAACCAACCAAAAAAGAAGCTACTAAAAAAGTTATTAAAGAAGAGCCAGAAGATAAAACGAAAGAAGAAAAAGAAAAAACGACAGCAGTTTCTAAAGATAAGACAGTTAAAAAAGAAGGTAAAAAGACAAGTACTAAAAAATCACAAGCAAAAGGAAAAGCAACCACAAAAAAAGGAGAAAAGGAGACAGACATGAAGAAGAAAAATGTTTCTAGTGAGAAAGGAAAAATAGAAACTAAGAAAATAGTATCTTCTAAAGGAGAAGGAAAAATAGAAACTAAGAAAACAGAATCTGCTAAAAAAGAAGAAAAGGTAGCAACAAAGAAAAAAGTTTCATCTAAAGAACAAAAACCAACAAAAGGAAATGCAAAGACTAAAAAAGAAGAAGAAAAAAAGACAACTAGAAATACAACTTCTTCTCAAAAGGCTAATAAGAAAGGAACTTCTAAAAAGACAAAAACACAAAAACAAAAAGAAGAAGAGGTAAATGAAAATGATTAAAAGTATGACAGGATATGGGAAAGCAACTTTGTCCAGAGAAAATAGAGAATATCAAATAGAGATAAAAAGTGTCAATCATCGTTATTTAGATATGAATATAAAGATGCCAAGAACGATTAGTTATTTAGAAGAAGAAGTAAAGAAAACCATAATGACATATGTGAAAAGGGGAAAAGTGGATGTTTTCATTACTTTTGAGAATAATTCTACAGAAGGAAGAAAAATACAAATTAACAAAGAAATAGCAAGTGTTTATATTAAGGAATTAAAAAAATTAGCAGAAGAAGAAAATATTTTGGCGAATATAGAAGTAACAGAAATATCTAAATATCCAGATGTATTAAGCATACAAAATGAACAAAATGAAGAAAAAATAAAACAAGAATTGATAGAAGTGACAAAGCAAGCTGTGCAAAAACTAGTAGAAATGAGAAGTGCAGAAGGAAGTAAAATGGCACAAGATTTATTACAAAGAGTGGAAGAAGTACAACAGAATGTTACAAAAATATCAGACCAATCTACTGGACTTATTCAAGATTATGTAGTAAAATTAGAAAGTAGGATAAAAGAGTTATTACCAAATCACGAAATTGACCAAAATAGATTAGCGCAAGAAGTTGTTATTTTTGCAGATAAATGTTCAGTGCAAGAAGAAATTACTAGATTGAATAGTCATATTGCTCAATTTAAAAATTTTTTACAAGCAGAAGAAAACATAGGAAAAAAATTAGATTTTCTTATTCAAGAGATGAATCGAGAAACAAATACTATAGGGTCAAAAGCAAATTGTTTAGAAATTACAAATAAGGTAATAGATATTAAGACACAATTAGAAAATATAAGAGAACAGATACAAAATATTGAATAGAGGAGGGTTTCATATGCAATTAATTAACATAGGATTTGGAAATATTGTTTCGGCAGAAAGAATTGTGGCAATAGTAAGTCCAGAATCAGCTCCCATCAAAAGAATGGTACAAGAAGCAAAGGATAATAAAACAGCGGTAGATGCTACTTATGGGAGAAGAACAAGGGCTGTTTTGATTATGGATTCAGGACATATTATTTTGTCTGCTGTTCAACCAGAAACTGTAGGGGGTAGAATTGATAAAACAATAGCACCAAATGTAGTGCCAGAAGAAAATTAAAAAGTAATGGAAAATTTAAAGGGAGGAAAGAAAAATGATTGTAAAACCAACTGTTACAGAATTATTAACAAAAGCCAATAATCGTTATGAATTAGTGATTGCAACTGCAAGACGTGCAAGACAAATTGCAGCAGGAGATCCACCTAAGACAAAAGTGAGAGAAGAATCTCCAGTAACCTTAGCAGCAAATGAAATTGCAGAAGGGAAGGTAACCATATGTTAGTCATATTATCAGGAGTAGCTGGTGCAGGAAAAGATACTATCAAAAAAGAACTTATAAAAAGAATGGAAAATGTAGAATCTTTGCCTTCCTATACTTCTAGGACGATGCGCCCTGGAGATGTAGATGGGGAAACATATCGTTTTGTTTCTACGGAAGAGTTTGAAGAAATGATTGCACGTAAAGAATTTTATGAATATGATGTGCATCATAATCAATATTATGGGACTTCTAGAAAATTATTGAATGAAAAAATTGCAAGTGGTAAAATCATTGTAAAAGATATTGATGTCAATGGAACAGAGCATTTAAAAGAGCTATTAAAAGATGATACAAAAGTAGTAACTATATTTTTGAGAGTGCCAAGAGAAGAACTGAAAAAAAGATTGAAAAATAGGGTGGACAAGCCAAGCCCAGCAGAAATTAGATTACGTTTAAATAGATTTGATTATGAGGAGTCTAGAATTAATTTGTATGATTATGTATTAAGAAATAATGATTTAGAAAAAACAGTGCAAATAATTATGACAATTATTGAAAATGAAGTTAGATTAGAGAATGAGGAAAAGGCATAAAAAAATATTAAAAATTGATAGATTATGTGGATGGTAAAGAAAACATGAGTCTGTCATTTTTTTTTGAGCTAAATGTAAAAAGGAAACTATACAGAGATAAATATTGTATCTAGAAAATACATTATATTTTTTATGCAGTAACAATTCGTGGGGACCAGCAAGCATACAGTCTGTTTATTTTATTTCTTATTTTTTGATATTTTTCTACAGACTGTGCGATGCTGGGAGTTACAAATAAAAAATATAATGTATTTTCTAGATATAAAATAAGTTTTATTATATCATTTTTTAATAAAAACAATTGTGAATATAAGAAAAATTTGATATACTAGCCTGAGAAAAGGAGAGAACATGATAGCAGAAGTAATCATAAATAGAAATGCAAAAAAATTAAATAGAACATTTGATTATGCTATTCCAGAAAACTTAGAAAGCTTTATTATTGTAGGTAGTAAGGTTTTAGTACCATTTGGAAAAAGCGGACAATTAGAAGAAGCTTTTGTGGTAGGAATAAAGGATAAATCAGACTATGAAGTGAAAGAAATAGCGAAATTAGAAGAACAATTAACAAAGAAGCAAATAGATTTGGCAAAATGGATGGCAAAAAGATATTTTTGTAATGTTTCAGATTGTATTAAATTGATGTTAACACCTGGTACTAGAACAAAAAATATAGAAAAAAGAATACAAGATAAAAAAGTGCAGGTTGTTTATTTAAAAAAAGAGGTAGAAGAGATAGAATTTGAAATAGAAGCAGGAAAGGTGAAATCAGATAAACAAAAAAGAATTTTAAATTTTGTAAAAGATAACGAGGGTGCTACTATTCCTGAAATTGAAATGTTAACAGATACTTCTAGAGCTATTATAAATACTTTAGTGAAAAATGAGTATTTGGAAATTATAGAAAAAAAGGTAGAGAGAAATCCTTTGTTAGAAAAAGATATAGAGGAAATTCAAAAAAAAGAAAAAAGTCAGAAATTAGATTTAACACAAGAACAAAAAGAGGCTTATGAAGAGATACAAAAAAGTGTATATCAACAACAATATCAATCCTTTTTATTATATGGTGTAACTGGTTCAGGAAAGACAGAAATATATTTACAATTAATAGAAGATGTTATTACAAAGGGAAATACTGCAGTGGTATTGGTTCCAGAAATTTCATTAACTCCACAAATGTTAGATAGATTTATTGCAAGATTTGGAAAAGAAGAAATTGCAGTATTACATAGTAAGTTATCTGTTGGAGAAAAACATGACGAATGGATAAAAATAAAGGAAGGTAAAGCTAAAATTGTGATTGGTGCAAGGTCTGCTATTTTTGCACCAGTAGAAAATTTAGGAATTATCATCATAGATGAAGAACATGACAGTTCTTATAAATCAGAAGCAAATCCAAGATATCAAGCAAAAGAAATAGCCACATATTTAGCAAAACAAAATCAAATTCCATTAGTATTAGGAAGTGCAACTCCTGATATTGTGACTTATACAAAAGCGATACAAGAAGAAAGCAAGATGAAATTATTAAAGTTAACCAAAAGAGCCAATCAATCTTCTTTACCACAAATAAAAGTAGTAGATTTAAAACAAGAATTAGCGAATGGAAATAGGTCTATGTTAAGTATGGATTTGTATCAGGCAATAGAAGAAAATTTAAAACAAAAAAAACAAACCATTTTGTTTTTAAATAGAAGAGGCTATTCTACTTTCATCATGTGTAGAAATTGTGGTTATACAGTAAAATGTAAGAATTGTAATATTAGTTTAACATATCATAGTTATGAAAAGAAATTAAAGTGTCATTATTGTGGATATGAAGAGAATTTAGTTAGTATTTGCCCAGAATGTCATAGTGATAAAATTCGTTATTTTGGTACAGGTACGCAAAAATTAGAACAAGAGATTCATAAACAGTTTCCGCGGAGCTTCTACCATTCGAATGGATGTGGATACAGTTTCAAAGAAGAATTCCCATGAAATGATTTTAAATAGATTTAAAGAAGAAGAGATTGATATTTTAATAGGAACACAGATGGTGGTGAAAGGACATCATTTTCCTAATGTTACTTTAGTAGGAGTAGTGGCAGCAGATAGTTCTTTAAATATAGATGATTACCGTGCTAATGAAAGAACTTTTCAGATATTGACACAAGTAGCTGGAAGAGCTGGAAGAGAGAACCTTCCAGGACAAGTGATTATTCAAACTTATCAACCAGAAAATTTTGCAATACAATGTGTTAGAAAACAAACTAATGAAAAGTTTTATGAAACAGAATTAGAATTAAGAAAGCAATTGAAATATCCACCATTTTGCGATATAATAGTAATTGGTATCAGTGGAAGAAACGAAGAAGAGATAACAGTATTAGAAAATTGGATATATAGTTATTTGGTAATGCATTTACCTCAGAATCAATATAAAATATTTAATCCTATGCCAGCACCAATTGACAAAATACAAAATAGGATACGTCATAGGATTATTATGAAAGGGAAAATGACTAATCAGGCAAATGAGATATTAAATGATTGTTTACATCAAGTATATCAAAAATCATTAAAAGATACTAGAGTGATGATTGATATCAATCCTAATAATATGAGTTAAAAGGAGGAAAAAGAAAATGGCAATTAGAAAAATAAGACAAGCAGGAGATGAAATTTTAAAGAAAAAATCTAGAGAAGTAGAAACTATAGATGATAGGTTACAAATTTTAATAGATGATATGATTGAAACCATGCATGAATATAATGGAGTAGGATTAGCAGCTGTACAAGTAGGAATATTAAAAAGAGTATTTGTAATTGACTTGTATGATGATAAAGGTCCTATTGTGTTTATTAATCCGGTTATTATCAAGACAAAAGGAGAACATGAAGTAGAAGAAGGGTGCTTGAGCTTTCCAAATCAGTTTGCTAAAGTAAAAAGACCAGAAGAAGTTGTTGCAGAATATACTGATAGAACTGGTAAAAGAATGCGAGTAAAAGCAAAAGATTTACTAGCACAAGCTATTTGTCACGAAAATGACCACTTAAATGGAGAAGTTTTTATGGACAAAATTATCCCAGGAACTTTAGAATATATAGAACCAGAAGAAACAAAATAAGATATAAAAAAGGAGACCAACTATGAAAAGTCAATAGAAAAATAAAAAAATTTTTAAAAAATTTCCGATAGAAAAAAGGTCAACCTTAATAACCGTTTTTAGTTAATTTTTTTAAAACGGTGCAACACATTGAAAACTAAAT
>CALXCD010000005.1 GCA_944386715.1 uncultured Clostridia bacterium | reverse complement strand
TGGGATATGGATGTCAGCATAGTAAAATTGAAGATTTTATAGGTGATTATGTAGCCATAGCAATATCGGATGAAGGAATAAGATTAGAAAACTATTTGTCAAGAGAAATGAAAGATACAAAAGAGAAAAAATCAGCACATTGTGGCTTGACTAGAAATGAGATGGAAGTACCTTTAATTCTATTTGATTTAAAGAAATAATTTGTTGATTTGTATGATAGAGCTTGAATCTAGAAGAAAAGAATGATTTGTAGATAAAAGGCAAAATAAATAAGGATATTAATAGTGAGCTTAGAAAATAAAGAAAGTAGAACAAGTATTTTCAAGATTTAAAATGAGAAGTATATAGAGATTTTTGCTAGTAAACAACTGATAAATGAAAAAAATTAAAGATAGTGAAATTGAGTTTAAAGTTAAAAAGATAGTTATTATTTAAGTTTACATGAAAAATGTAAAAAAAGTAAAATAGTATAGCATAATATTAAGTTATATGTTATACTATTTTTATATTTCAATATTTTATAAGAAAGAGAGGGAAAAGATTTATTGCCAAGACAACCAAGAACGAAGAGCAAAAGTAAGGTATATCATTGTATATTGAGAGGAATTAATAAACAAGACATTTTTTTCGAAAAAGAAGATTATTTTAAATTTCAAGAAATTCTTAAAAGAAGTAAAAAAATTTTTTCATATAAATTGTATTCTTATGTTTTGATGCCAAATCATATCCATTTAGAAATTAAAGATGAATTTCATAAATTATCAAAAGTGATGCAACATATAGCTACTAGTTATGCACAATATTTTAATAAAAAATATAAAAGAACTGGTCATGTATTTGAAAATAGATATTTAAGCAAAAATGTCGAAACGTCAAGTTATATATTGAATCTAGTAAGATATATTCATCAAAATCCAGTGAAGGCAGGAATTGGGAAAATAGATAAATATGTATGGAGTAGTTATTTAGAATATTTAAATATAAATAATATTAATGAACCTATTGTTGACGTAGAAGATATTTTGTCTTTATTTTTCTTGAACAAAAATGAGGGAATTGGTGCATTTCTAGAATTTAATAAAGAAGATATAAAATTTGAAAGTAGCATAGAATTAATGGATTATGAGATAAAGAATAGATTAAAAGATGAAGAATTAATATACTTTATAAGAACACAGTTAGGAATAAAAAACATCCAAGAAATACAAAAATATAGTGCTAATTATAGAAATGAAATAATACAAAAAATAAAGTGCATAAAAGGAGTCACACAACAGCAAATTTCTAGAGTATTGGGCATTCATCTTAGAATAATACAAAGAGTGCGTGTAAAGTAATATGCTCTGTCCCAAAAGTGACCATTTTTGGTTATTTAGGGACAGTCCCTCAGTGACCTTAATTGGCTGTATGGGACCTGTCCCTAAATTAACCGCTAAAAAAATAAAAAAGTACTTGAAAAGTAATTTTTTTTGGTATAGAATGGAATTGCCTATTGAAAAGTGGGTAATAATAGGATAGAGAATAATGTTTTATCATATTTTCTATTAAGAATAAGGAGGAATTTTTTATGTCAGTGAAAATAGGAATTAATGGATTTGGAAGAATCGGAAAATTATCATTCCAAGCAGCGCTTGCTAAAGAAGGAGTAGAGGTAGTAGCAGTAAATGACCCATTTATTGCAGCAGATTATATGGCTTATATGACAAAATATGATACTGTTCATGGAAGATTTAATGGAACAATAGAAGCAAAAGATGGAAATTTAGTAGTAAATGGAAAAGAGATAAAAGTATATAATGAAATGGATCCACATAATATACCATGGGGAGAAATTGGAGTAGATTATGTATTAGAATGTTCAGGTGTATTTACAACGATGGAAAAAGCACAAGCACACTTAGATGCAGGAGCTAAAAAAGTTATTATTAGTGCACCATCTAAAGATGCTCCAATGTTTGTTATGGGAGTTAATAATACAGAATATGATCCAAGTATGAATATTGTATCAAATGCTTCTTGTACAACTAACTGTTTAGCACCACTTGCAAAAGTTATTCATGATAATTTTGGAATTAAAGAAGGTTTGATGACAACTGTTCATGCAACAACCGCTACACAAAAAACAGTAGATGGAGCTTCTAAAAAAGATTGGAGAGGTGGTAGAGCAGCAGCAGCTAATATTATTCCATCTTCTACAGGAGCAGCTAAGGCAGTAGGAAAAGTTATTCCATCTTTAAATGGAAAATTAACAGGAATGGCATTTAGAGTACCAACAGTTGATGTTTCTGTTGTAGATTTAACTTGTAATTTAGAAAAGCCAACTACTTATGAAGAAATATGTGCAGTAATGAAAAAAGCTTCTGAAAATGAATTTAAAGGAATTATTGAATATGTTGAGGATCCAGTTGTTTCTTCAGATTTCACAACTGACTCACATACTTCTATATTTGATAGTACAGCAGGCATCATGCTAACAGATACTTTTGTAAAATTAGTTGCTTGGTATGACAACGAATGGGGATATTCTAACAAATTAGTTGATTTAGCTTGTTATATTGCATCTAAAGGGTAAATTTTAAGTTTCATGTATGGATAGAATAAGTATTTAATTATATTTACTAGTTAGTTGTCTCTAAGTAAAATTATATAAAACCAAAAAGAATGCTTGAAAAGTATTCTTTTTTGGTATAAAATGGTATTACTGGAAGAGAAAAGGGGAATACTATATAGAAAAATAGATTTTAGGAGGAGTTAAAAATGAATAAAAAAACAGTAAAAGATATTGATTTGAAAGGAAAAAAAGTATTAATTAGATGTGATTTTAATGTACCTATGGATGAACAAAGAAATATTACAGATAATACAAGAATAGTGGCAGCTTTGCCTACTATTAAATATTTATTAGATAATAACTGTGCTATTATATTATGTTCTCATTTAGGTAGACCAAAAGGAGAATTTAAGCCTGAATTTTCATTAAAACCAGTAGCTAAAGAATTATCTAAATTATTACATCAAGATGTCATGATGGCAGAAGATGTAGTGGGAGAAGATGCAACAACAAAGGCAGCTAATTTACAACAAGGACAAATTATGTTACTAGAAAATGTGAGATTTCATAAAGAAGAAACAGATAATGATCCAGAATTCTCTAAAAAATTAGCTTCTATGGCAGAAGTATATGTAAATGATGCTTTTGGGTCAGCACATAGAGCTCATGCCTCTACTGCAGGAGTTGCTGCTTATTTACCAGCAGTATCTGGATTTTTAATTGAAAAAGAGTTACAATTTTTGGGAGGAGCAGTAACAAATCCACAAAGACCATTTGTAGCCATATTAGGTGGTGCAAAAGTGTCTGATAAAATAGGAGTGATAGATAGTTTATTAGAAAAAGTAGATACTTTAATGATTGGTGGAGGAATGGCTTATACCTTTTTTAAAGCACAAGGATATGAAGTTGGAAAATCTATTTGCGAATTAGATAAATTAGGTTTAGCAAAAGATTTAATGGAAAAAGCAAAACAAAAAGGAGTTAAATTAATTCTTCCATTAGATACTGTTATTGCAAAAGAACCAGGGGAAGATGTAGAATCTAAAACTGTAAAATGTACAGAAATTCCAGCTGATTGGGAAGGGTTTGATATAGGACAAGAAACGATTAAAATATTTAGTGAAGAATTAAAAAATGCTAAAACAGTAGTATGGAATGGACCTTTAGGATTATTTGAATTTGACCAGTTTGCAATTGGAACTAATGAAATTGCAAAAGTGTTAGCTGAGATTGATGCAATAACAATTATTGGAGGAGGAGATTCTGCGGCAGCTGTAAAGAAAGCAGGATTAGAAGATAAGATGACACATATATCTACTGGTGGAGGAGCTTCTTTAGAATTTTTAGAAGGAAAAAAATTACCTGGAATTGAATGTTTAATGGATAAATAGACTATTAAAATATGAAAAAATTGTAAAAAAATGGCAATGAAGTAAAACGGAGTATATCTATATATATCAGTACTTTCAGCTGTTTTAGAGGTTTGAAATGTCGAATTTTGCGATGAGTTTTTTGTAAAAACCATTGAAAAATTTGACATTTTTTTGTATAATAATATTAAGATATCTTTAAAAAAGAATCAAGCTTGAATCAATTTAATTTTAATCAAATTATTTTTATTAAATCTTATTAGTATTTGTATCGTCTTGATTTTCCATGGAAAATTCTTTATATCGTAAAAAAATAAAAAAAAATTTACTAATATATTGAAATTTATCTTTTGGTATATTACAATAATGAAAGGAGGTGAGCTATGGAAAGTTTCGAAAAAGAGATTTTAAGTATTCTAAAGAATGTACAACAAAGTATTTCTGGATTAGAAGAGGGACAAGGAGAAATGAGAAATGATATCAAAAATTTGCAACAAGGACAAGAAGAAATGAGAAATGATATCAAAAATTTGCAACAAGGACAAGAAGAAATGAGAAATGATATCAAAAATTTGCAACAAGGACAAGAAGAGATGAGAAATGATATTAAAGATTTGCAACAAGAACAAGAAGAGATGAGAGATGATATTAAAGATTTGCAACAAGAACAGAAAGAAATGCGAAAAGAACAAAAGATAATAAAAAAAGAAATTGAAAAATTGGAGGTAGGACAAGAAGAGATGAGAGTTGACATCAAAAATTTACAACAGGGGCAAAGAAATTTAGAAAAATCAATGTATAGAATAGAACAACAAAGAATGATAGACAGTAATAATATAGCGAAAATTTTATTATTACAAACTAGAATGAAACAAACATTAGAAAACCATATTCAAGATGATGAAATGAGGCTTGCAAATTGAGTGACAAAATAAGCTATTATTAAAAGAATACTTGAAAAGTATTCTTTTTTAGTATACAATGAGATTATTAAAAAACAGAGTATAAGAATAAAAAAGAGAGGAGATAAAATATATGAGAAAAAAAATAATAGCAGGAAATTGGAAAATGAATATGTTGCCTAATGAAGCAATTCAATTTATAGAAGAACTAGCTCCGTTAGTAAAAAATACAGAAAATGAAGTAATATTATGTGTGCCATATATAGATTTATTTTATGCATTATTAACGGCACAAAATACCAATATTAAAATAGGTGCACAAAATATGCATTTTGCAGAAAATGGTGCATATACAGGCGAAGTTTCTGGAAAGATGTTAAAATCAATTAATGTAGAATATGTAATAATAGGTCATTCTGAAAGAAGACAATATTTTAATGAAACTGATGAAACAGTTAATAAAAAAGTAAAAGCAGCTTTTGAAAATGGATTAAAACCAATTGTATGTGTTGGTGAAACTTTAGAGCAAAGAGAATCTGGAAAGGTAGAAGAAATAATTACAAACCAAACTAAATTAGCACTAGATGGATTGACTAATGAGCAGGTTGAAAATACTATTATTGCCTATGAGCCTATTTGGGCAATTGGAACTGGAAAAACTGCTACAAAGGAAGATGCAAATGATGCAGTTAAAGCTATTAGAAAGAAAATTGCTGAAATCTATGGACAAAATGTGGCTGATGGAGTTATAATACAGTATGGCGGAAGTGTTAAGAGTTCAAATGCTAAGGAATTATTTTCTATGTCTGATATTGATGGAGCTCTTGTTGGAGGAGCGAGTCTTAAGGCAGACGAATTCAGCAAAATCGTTGGATTTGAACAATAACCAGCATTTGGCGTTGTTACATTTCAATTTAAATTCAATCAACGTGCAATAGCACGCCTCATGAATTTAAATTTCATGTGCCTAGCCAAATACTAATTCTTGTACAAATCCAAAGGATTAAGGGAAAAATAAGAGAAGAGTGTATTAGAGAAATCAAATATTTCGACGCAAGGAGTTGATTGTAACATGGGAAAAAGAGAAGAAGAATTTAGAAAAAGAATTGCAAACGAAAGCAAAGAAAATTTTCAAGGATTATTAGGTAATTATACAACTGATGAAACAGAAGTATTGAGAAGGATAAATCAACGGTGATGATGAAACAAAATTAAGTAAAATGAATAAAAAATATGATTTTATTCCATCAGAAGAGGAAATGCAAGATTATATTGACAAAAGTTTAGAAGGGTTACTTCATAAAGGTGAAAATATAGAAGAAACTGAAAGATAGAATAATTGCTATTGAAAAAATAAAACTTAGTTATAAACTCTTGAACATTAGAAAGGAAGGATAAAATAATGAAAGATAAACTTACAATGCTAATAATCTTAGATGGTTTTGGAGATAACCAAAACAAAGATGGAAATGCAATAAAATTAGCAAAAACACCTAATATTGATAAACTAATGAAAAAATATCCTAATACAGATATATTTACAAGTGGTTTAGCTGTAGGATTGCCAGAAGGACAAATGGGAAATTCAGAGGTAGGACATACAAATATAGGAGCAGGAAGAATTGTATATCAGGAATTAACAAGAATAACAAAATCAATAGAGGATGGAGATTTCTTTACAAATCCTGAATTTATAGCAGCAATTGAAAACTGTAAAAAACACAATTCAAAATTGCACATTTTAGGTTTAGTATCAGATGGTGGTGTGCATAGCCACAATAGACATTTATATGGACTATTAGAAATGGCTAAAAGAAGAGATTTTGAGGATGTATATGTACATTGCTTTTTGGATGGTAGAGATACTCCACCTGCATCAGCAGAAAGTTATATTGTAAAATTACAAGAAAAAATGCAAGAAAAAGAAATTGGAAAAATAGCAAGTATTTGTGGAAGATTTTACAGTATGGATAGAGATAAAAGATGGGAAAGAGTGCAAAAATGCTATGATGCTTTAGTAAAAGGAGAAGGAAAAAAGGCAAGTAGTGCTGTAAAAGCGATAGAGGATTCTTATCAAAAAGAGGTGTTTGATGAGTTTGTAGAACCTACTGTTATTTGTAATGGAGAAGAACCAGTAGCAACAATTGAGAAAAATGATTCTGTTATTTTCTTTAATTTTAGACCAGACAGAGCAAGAGAAATAACAAGAGCACTAGTGGATCCAGAATTTAATGATTTTGAAACTAAAAAGGATTTAAATTTATATTTTGTATGTTTTACTAATTATGATGAAACAATGCCAAATGTGCATATTGCTTTCCAAAAAGAAACCTTGCATAATACATTTGGTGAATATGTTAGTAAACTAGGTTATACACAGCTTAGAATTGCAGAAACAGAAAAATATGCACATGTTACTTTCTTCTTTAATGGAGGAGAAGAAAAATTATTTAAAGGAGAGGATAGAATTTTAGTACCATCTCCTAAGGTAGAAACTTATGATTTAAAACCAGAAATGAGTGCTTATGAAGTAACAGATAAAGTAATAGAAGCAATTCAAAAAGATTATTATGATTGTATTATTTTAAATTATGCCAATACCGATATGGTAGGACATACAGGAAGTTTAGAAGCAGCTATAAAAGCGGTAGAAGCAGTGGATGAATGTGTAGGAAAAGTAGTAAAATTAGTAGAAGAAAAAGAGGGAAATTTATTAATTACTGCAGATCATGGAAATGCAGAACAAATGATAGATTATGCAACAGGAGAGCCACATACGGCACATACTACAAATCCTGTACCATTGATATTATTAACCAAAAATGAAAAATTAAAATTAAAAACAGGTGGAAAACTTGCTGATTTAGCACCAACAATGCTTGATTTAATGAATCTAGAAAAGCCAGAAGAAATGACTGGAGAAAGTTTATTAGATAAGGAATAAAAAGTTATGTTAAATCATACCAAAAAAGTAAAAGAGATTTATGAAGACATACAACGAAAATTATTTTATATGATACCAGAGAAATGGGAAAAACTATATCTTTACAGCTCTGTTATTGATATGCCTAAAAAAATCCAGAATGGTGAACTATTCTTTTATTATATTCCAAAAGGGATTTTTAAGAAAAATCCTGTTAATGTATATGAAATACCAGCAAAATTTAATTTGGAAGAAAAAGAATATTTAAAATTGGTAGAAATTTTATATGACAAAGTGAAGGAATTAAGAGAAGAATTTAGGAAATCAGAATCTGGAACAATTTGGAGTAATATAACCATTTCTATTCAAAATCTTAAATTTAAAGTAGAATACGGATATGAGGATTTGAGAAATTCGGATTTTAATAGTTATGAAAGGCATGTTATATGGAGATATCAATATTTAGGAATTGGACCAGAACAAGTTAGTAAAAAAGATAGAGAAATTTTAAAAAGATATATCAATGGACCTAAAATGATGGGAAGAAAAGAAGTATATGAAACAGGAATTTATATACAGGATATAAAAAATATAGTAGATTATACAACACAAAATTATGAAAGTATACAAAATGTGGAATATGTTGCGACAAAAGATGAAAAGATTAAGAAAAATCAAATTTTATTGTCAGAAGAAGAAATTCGTAGGGCAAAAACGCAAAAAGATATTTCATAAGTCATTAATTTTAGGGAAACCTAAATACATTAGATAAATAAAAAACAAAGTATTGAAAGGAGCAATTAAAATGATTTATTCAAAAGAATTAGAAGAAATGTGCGTAGTAAAAAAAGGAGTAGACCATGGTCCAGCACCAATACCAGAAGAAGGTAAATGGGTAAAAGCAAAAGAAATAAAAGACATTTCAGGTTTGACACATGGAATTGGATGGTGTGCACCACAACAAGGAGCATGTAAATTAACTTTGAATGTAAAAGATGGTATTATTCAAGAAGCATTGGTAGAAACAATTGGATGTTCTGGAATGACACATTCAGCAGCAATGGCAGGAGAAATCTTAGTAGGAAAAACAATATTAGAAGCATTAAATACAGATTTAGTTTGTGATGCTATTAATACTGCTATGAGAGAATTATTCCTACAAATCGTATATGGAAGAACACAAACAGCTTTTTCAGAAGGAGGTCTTCCAGTAGGAGCTGGTTTAGAGGACTTAGGAAAAGGACATACAAGCCAAGTAGGAACTATTTATTCAAGTAAATTGAAAGGACCAAGATATCTACAATTAACAGAAGGTTACATAGTAGAATTAGGATTAGACAAAGATGACCAAATTATTGGATACAAATATGTTCATATGGGAAAAATGATGGATAACATCAAAAAAGGAATGGATCCAATGGAAGCAATAGAAAAAGCTTCTGGTAAATATGGAAGATTTGATGAAGCTGTTAAGAAAATAGATCCAAGAAAAGAATAATAGGAAGGTAAGATATGAATATTTATTTTTCAGGTTCAATATATGGTGGAAGGCAAAAATTAGATACATATAAAAAATTAGTAAAAGAGTTAGCTAAGTTTGGAACAGTTTTAGATGAAGAAGTTGCTGATGATAATGTTTTAGATAGAGAAGCAAGCGTTTCAGATAATGAAGTTTTCGAAAGTTTAGTAAATAGACTTAAGCGAGCAGATTTAATTTTTGCAGAAGTAACAGTTCCATCATTAGGTGTTGGATATGAACTTGGGTATGCAGATAGCCAAAATAAAAGAATAATATGTGTTTATGATAAAACTGTAATGCCCAAAATTACTACAATGCTTAGAGGTAATAATAAATTAAAAATTATTCCATATACAGATATAAATGAAATAATAAATAATTTGGAAAATATATTAAAGGAGGAAAATTAAATGGCAGTAACATTTGAAAGTTATGAAAGAAGAATAGAACAAATTAAACCAGTGATGGAAAAATACGGAATAAAAGATTTCGAAGATGCATTAAAAATATGTACAGATAAGGGATTCAATCCATATGAGATAGTAAAAGGAGTACAACCAATTTGTTTTGAAAATGCAGCTTGGGCATATACTTTAGGTGCAGCAATTGCAATTAAGAAAGGATGTACAAAAGCAGCTGATGCAGCAAAAGCAATAGGAGAGGGATTACAAGCATTTTGTATTCCTGGTTCTGTAGCAGATGATAGAAAAGTAGGATTAGGACATGGAAATTTAGCTTCTATGTTATTATCAGAAGATACAAAATGTTTTGCATTTTTAGCAGGACATGAGAGCTTTGCAGCAGCAGAAGGAGCTATTGGTATTGCAAAATCAGCTAATAAAGTAAGAAAAGAACCATTAAGGGTTATTTTAAATGGATTAGGAAAAGATGCAGCACAAGTTATATCAAGAATAAACGGATTTACTTATGTAAAAACAGATTTTGATTTCTTTACAGGAAAGGTAAATGTAATAGAAGAAATTCCATATTCAGATGGAGAAAGAGCAAAAGTTAAGTGCTATGGAGCGAATGACGTAAGAGAAGGTGTAGCTATTATGTGGCTAGAAGATGTAGATGTATCTATTACAGGAAATTCAACAAATCCAACAAGATTCCAACATCCAGTAGCAGGAACTTATAAGAAAGAAAGAATTGAAGCAGGAAAGAAATATTTCTCAGTGGCATCTGGTGGAGGAACAGGAAGAACACTTCATCCAGATAATATGGCAGCTGGACCAGCATCTTATGGTATGACTGATACGATGGGAAGAATGCATTCAGATGCACAATTTGCAGGAAGTTCTTCTGTACCAGCACATGTAGAAATGATGGGATTAATCGGTATGGGTAATAACCCAATGGTTGGTGCTTCTGTTGCAGTTGCAGTTGCAGTTGAAGAAGCAATGAAATAAGCTTAATAAGAATAGCCTTTAGGGGCTATTTTTTTGTTCTCTTGTTTGCGATGTTTTAAAATGTGATAATAACATTTTATTAAGTATATTTATATTATTTTTTTACACCTTGTGTGTCGCAACTTTCGTTAAAACATATTAATGAAAGTTGTTCCAATTGCACTTGCCTTGTTTGTTTGTTCGCTTATGAGGTGTTTCAAGTTGCTCCAATCGCACTCGCCTTGCTCGTTTGTTCGCTTACGCGGTGTTGTAAAATAATATAAATATACTTAATAATTATAAAACAATAAACGAACAAAAATTTTATTTTTTTTCAAAAAACTATTGACAAAAAAATCAATAGGATATAAAATAAGAACAACAAAAAACGAACAAGAATTTGGGAAACGAAAATTTGTTAAGGAGTGATAAAAATGAATCTTGTAAAAAAAAGAGTAGAATTAAAAACAGTAATAAAATCTAGTATAGAAAGACATCCTGTTCCAGTTTTAGGCATTGATTATAAAGTGAAGATAGAATACAAAAATATTAAAATTGCAGAACTAGATGTAGAGCAGAAAACAATTAAAATATCACTACCTAATAAATATAAAAAAACATCTAATACACAAATTTTGGATTTAGCGATTGAAAAAATGTATGAACAAATTGCAAAAGTAGAAGTAGAAAGAGCAATGGAAAAAGCAAGAATTTTGTTGGGATTTGCTCCAGAAGATTATACGATTCAGAAGATGAGTAAAAAATTGGGAAAATGTGAGGAAAATAAAATTATTATTCATCCTGAAATAGTAAAATATCATAGAGATTTGATAGATTATGTAGTTTTACATCAATATTGTCATTTGAAATATAAAACACATGCAAAATCCTTTTATCAGTTATTGGAAAAAGTAGAACCAAATTATAAGCAATATGAAGAAATGATGAAACAATTAGAAAAGTAGAAACAAAAGAAATACGAACTCACTTGCGTATTTCTTTTCTTTTGGATATAATAAATGCATGGAAAAGTTAATTGTAGATAAAAAGTATGATAATAAAAAATTAAGTAAAATAGTATTAGATGAAAAAAAGGAGATACATTATCCTTTGTTTTGCAAGCTGTTAAGAAAAAAAGATATTAAAGTAAATGGAAAAAGAGTTAATAAAGATATTATTGTATATGATAATGATGAAATTATTTTGTATTTACCAGAACAGAAGAAAGAAGATAAAGTAATTCAAATCATATATGAAGATAACAATATTTTAGTAGTAAATAAAGAAGCTGGAATGGAGGTAACTGGTCAAAATAGTTTAACAGAGAAATTGCGAGGGCAATGCAAAGAAAGAGAAAAAATAAATCCATGTCATCGTATTGATAGAAATACAATGGGGTTAGTAGTGTTTGCAAAATCGGAAAAAGCATTACAAATTATGCTAGAAAAGTTTAAAAACCATGAAATAGAAAAACATTATTTGGCTTTCGTATATGGAATACCAAATCAAAAAAGTAAGAGAATAAAAAGTTATTTATTTAAAGATAATAAGAAGGCAAGGGTATATATTAAAGATGAGTTTGAAAAAGGTTATCAGCCAATTATAACTAGTTATACTGTGTTAGAAAAGAGAAGAAATAATACAGCTTTATTAGATGTAGAAATTGAAACTGGAAGGACGCATCAAATAAGAGCGCATTTGGCTTATTTAGGTTATCCAATTATTGGAGATGGAAAATATGGTAAAAATGAAATTAATAGAAAATTCAAACAAAATACACAATTATTATGGGCATATAAATTAAAATTCAATTTCCAAAAAAATAGTGATATTTTAACATATTTAGACTCTAAAGAGATTATATTACCAGATTGGCAAAATTTAATAAAAGGAAGGGAATTTTAATGTGTACATGTATTGATTTAAAAACAAAAGATTATTATTTTGGAAGAAATTTAGATTTAGATGAAAGATTTGGAGAAAAAGTTGTTATTACACCAAGAAACTATAAATTTGATTTGAAGAATGGAAGTACCATTTTTACAAAATATGCCATGATTGGTATGGCTTCTGTTGTTCAGAATTATCCTTTGTATGCAGAAGCAGCGAATGAAAGAGGACTTGCAATGGCAGGGTTATATTTTCCTCAAAATGCATATTTTTTTGAACCAAAGGATTCTAATTTGAATTTAGCTCCTTATGAATTAATACCTTATTTTTTAGGACAGTATGCAACAGTTGCCGAAATAAAAAATAATATTAAAAATCTAAATATTACTAATATACCATTTGTGCAAGGATTACCAATAGCTGATTTGCATTGGATGATAAGTGATGGGGAAAATTGTATTGTACTGGAACAAATGAAAGATGGGCTAAAAATTTATGACAATCCTGTAGGAGTATTAACAAATAATCCCCCTTTTGATTACCATTTGATGAATCTTAATAATTATATGAATTTAACACCAAATAATAAAGAAAAAGGGTTTTCTAATAAAATAGATTTGCAAGCTTATGGTCAGGGAATGGGAGCGATAGGCTTACCAGGAGATGTTTCACCTGCATCAAGGTTTATTAGGGCAGCTTTTTATAAATTAAATTCAATATGTAAGGAAGATGAAGAGTCTTCTGTTACGCAATTTTTTCATATATTAGATTCTGTTGCAATGGTTCAAGGAGCAACTATGACAAAGGAAGGAAAATATGATATTACGACATATTCTTGTTGTATCAATTTAAGTAAGGGGATTTATTATTATAAAACTTATACCAATAATCAAATTACTGCTATTAAAATGAGTGAAAAGGAAAAATTAAAAACGAAATTATCTATTTATGAATTAATAGAAAATCAACAAATAAAATATGCGAATGGAATAAAATCGGAGTGATGAATTGTGACAAGTAAACAAAAAATATTTATAGATACCAATAAATATCTTGATTTTTATCGATATAAAGACGAAAATATGGAAATTTTGAACAAATTATCTGATTGTAATGATATTATCATTTCTGAACAGGTGATAGATGAATTTGAACGAAATAGGAATAAAGAGTTGCATAGTCTTTTAGATAAAGCAAATGAATTATGCAAAAAAGCTAATGAGAATTTCTTTAATTTAGAACCATTAGGAATTTTTGAAAAAGATATAAAAGTGATGAATTCCGAATCTAGAAAAAAGATAGGAGAGATAAAAGCTAATATAGTAAGTTTTAAAGAAAAGATAGAAGAAATTATTGGATCTGATAATTCAGATATTGTACTTAATATGTTTCATAAGATAGTAGATAATCCAGAAACTATTCTTTATTCTCATGATGATGAAGTGTATCAAAAGGCTTTAAAAAGAAATCATTTAGGGGGAGTACCTCGAAGTGAAAAAAGTGGAGATAGAGCCTTAACCATTTGTGATGAATATATATGGGAAACAATTCTTGCAAAATCTGTTTATGATATCTGTTTTATTACAAGAGATAAAACGTATTTAGAGAACAAAAAAATTTTAGCTAAAGAATATTATAACAGAACAGGTAAAAATATAGTTTTTATGGAGACGATTTCTGATGGATTGGAATATTTAGGTAATAAGATATCTGACTATGCAAAAGAATCTGAGCAAATTAGTAACCTAGAATTAAAAGAAGAGTGTAAAGAATATAATAAAGAAAGATTTGAATTGTCAAACAAACAGAATGAAATTTTTGAAAAAGCGATATGTTTATTAAAAGAAGCATGTGAAACTAATAAAAAAAGTGTGCTGATTGTTAATGGAGCACCTGGAACTGGAAAAACTTTTTTAGCAAGACATTTGTTATCTAAATTTGTGGAAGAATCTTATGTAACAACTTTTGTAACGAAAAGTGCTTCATCACGTGAAGTATTTTATCAACAATTAAAAGGGGAAGGTCAAGAAAAATATTTAAGAAATTTACTAAAAACTTCTGGAATGTTTGTAGATTCAGAACCTAATTTGTATGATTGTGTTATTGTAGATGATGCTAATAGGTTGCAAGCAAAATCAGGCTTGTTTAAAAATCGTGGTGAAAATCAAATAAAAGAAATAATAAATGCTTCCAAATTTACTATATTTTTTATAGACGAAACACAAAGAATTAATATGGATGAGATTGGTAGTATTGATTTGATTTGTGATTATGCCAATAAATTGGGGGCAAAGATTGAAAAGGTGGATTTAACAGAACAATTTCGATTTGTCCAGAATAGCAAATATTTGAACTGGCTAGATAATATGTTAGAAATTAGGAAAGATGAAGGTTGCAATTTTGAATTTTTGTATGATTTTAGAGTAATAGATAATCCAAATGAATTAAGAAAGTTAATAGAAGAAAAAAATAAGAGTAATAATAATTCTAGACTAGTTGCAGGTTATTGTTGGGATTGGATTTCTAAAGGTAAGAATGATCCAAATGTTCATGATATTAAAATTCCTCAATATGATTTCGAGATGAGTTGGAATTTAGCCAATACTTTTACTTGGGCAATAGATCCTAAATCTATTAATGAAGTGGGATGTATTTATACTTGTCAAGGGGTAGATTTTGATTATGTTGGAGTTATTATTGGAGAGGATTTAAGATATGAGAATAATCATATTATTACAGATTATACCAAAAGAGCAAAAACAGATCAATCACTAAAAGGAATAGCAAAAAAAATGCTAGATAATCCTGAAAAAGCTCAAAAAATAGCTGATGATATTATTAAAAATACATATAGGTGTTTGATGACAAGGGGAAGAAAAGGTTGCTATGTATTTTGTGTTGATCCTAATTTGCAACAATATATAAAAGATTGTTTGAGTAAAATGAAAGGTAATTGATACAAGTTTGAGGAAACATAAATGGAGCGGGTAGTGGGAATCGAACCCACGCTATCAGGTCGGAAGCATGACATTCTACCACTAAATTATACCCGCATAAACCATAAATCCATTATATAAAAAAAAAGATAAAAAATCAAGGAAAAGAGCAAAATTCCTTGATTTTTTCCAACTTGTGCGATATAATTTGGGAGAAAATTAATACAAAAAGGAGACTAACTATGAAAGCAATAGAAATCAGAAATAAATATTTAAACTTTTTTAAAAATCATGGGCACAATGTCATTCCATCAGCACCATTAATACCAGAAAATGACCCATCTGTATTATTCACAACAGCAGGAATGCAACCATTAGTACCATATTTATTAGGAGAAAAACATCCAGAAGGAACCAGATTAACAGATTATCAAAAATGTGTAAGAACAAATGATATAGAAGAAGTGGGAGATAATAGACATTTGACTTATTTTGAAATGTTAGGAAACTGGTCATTAGGAGATTATTTCAAAGAAGAATCTATTCAAATGAGTTATGATTTTTTAACAAAAGAATTACAAATACCAGCAGAAAAATTATCTGTTACTTGTTTTGCAGGAGATGAAGACTGTCCAAAAGATGAAGTATCAGCTTCTTGCTGGAAAAAAGCAGGAATTCCAGAAGAAAGAATCTATTTTTATGGAAAAGACGATAATTGGTGGATTGCAGGAGAAGAAGGACCATGTGGACCAGATACAGAAATGTTTTATGATACAGGAAAGCCTGCATGTTCACCAGATTGTCAACCATCTTGTGATTGTGGTAAATATGTGGAAATTTGGAATAATGTATTTATGGAATATTTTAAGGATAAAAATGGATATACTAAATTAGAACAAAAAAATGTAGATACAGGATTAGGTTTAGAAAGAATGACAATGTTATTACAAGGAAAAGAAACACCTTATGACACAGAACTTTTTGAACCAATCATGAAAAAATTAGAAGAATTACAAAAAATAGATAGTATTCAAAGTAGAAGAATAGTAGCAGAACATTTACGTTCTAGTATGATGATTATTGCAGATGGTGGAAGACCAAGTAATATCGATAGAGGTTATGTATTAAGAAGGCTTATTAGAAGAATGATAAGACATCTTAATAAATTACAAATTAGTTTAGACGAAATCTCTACACTAATTGCAATTAATGTGGAGAACTTAAAAGGAATGTATCCAGAACTAGAGAAAAATCAAGCAACTATTCAAGAGGTGCTTTTAGAAGAAAAAAATAAATTTGTAAAAACATTAGCACATGGAGAAAGAGAATTTAACAAAGAAATGCAAAAAGCAAAACAGGCAGGAACAAACGTGATAAATGGACAAGTAGTATTCAGACTATATGATACTTATGGATTTCCACCTGAAGTAACAAAAGAATTGGCAGAAGAAAACGGATTCCAAATTGATTTAGAGGAATTTGAAAAATTATTCAAACAACATCAGGAAAAATCAAGAGCAGGTTCAGAACATAAATTTAAAGGTGGATTAGCAGACCAAACAGAAGAAACAATAGCTTATCATACAGCAACACATTTATTAAATGCAGCTTTAAAACAGATAATAGGAAAAGATGCTCATCAAAGAGGATCAAATATTACAGCTGAAAGAATGAGATTTGATTTTAATTGTGACCATAAATTAACAGAAGAAGAAAAAAAGGCTGTAGAAGATTTAGTTAATGAATGGATACAAGAAGGAATACCTGTAACAAAACAAGAAATGAGTAAAGAAGAGGCAATTAAATCAGGTGCAGAATGTATGTTTATTGAAAAATATCCAGATATCGTTACAGTATATTCTATTGGAGACGTATCAAAAGAATTATGTGGGGGACCACATGTTAGCAATACGAATGAATTAGGAAGATTCAAAATTAAAAAAGAAGAATCTAGTTCTTCTGGCATTAGAAGGATAAAAGCCGTATTAATAAAAGAATAAAGAAAGGAATGAGATGAGAATGGAAGATTGTTTGTTTTGTAAGATTATAAAAGGAGAAGTTCCATCCCAAAAAGTGTATGAGGATGAAGAAATATTAGCATTTAAAGATATTCATCCAGCTGCACCAATTCATATTTTAGTAATTCCCAAAAAGCATATAGATTCTTTAGCACAAATGCAGGCAGAAGATGAAGAGATGATAGGGAAGATTTATCATGTTATTAATCAGATTGCAGAAGAGCAAGGATTCAAGGAAAATGGATATCGTGTGATAGTGAATTGTGGGAAAGATGGAGGACAAGAAGTAATGCATTTACATTTTCATCTTTTAGCAGGAAAAAGTTTAGGAGAAAAAATTGTAGGATAAACTCAAATATAGGAGGAAAGCTTAAATAATGAGATTTGTAACAGATGAAAAATCAAAAAAACAATATAAAGAATTTTTAGAAAAACATGAAAGATGTAATTTTCAACAATCTTTAGAATGGGCAGAGGTAAAGAAACCAAATTGGAAACCAGAGGTTATTTTGGCAGAAGATGAAAATGGGGAGATTATTGGTTCCTTATGTGTATGGATTAGGAAAATGCCTATTTTCGGGAATATGATGTATGCTGCCAGAGGTCCTGTTTGTGATATTCATGATATAGAAGTTATGAAACAATTAACAGATGGAGCAAAAGAATTAGCTAAAAAATATCAAGCTATGGTTTTAAGAATGGAACCAGATATTTTAAGTGATGACCAAAATTTTAGAGATATTGTAACAAATTTAGGATATAAAATTAAAGATGATGCCAAAGACTTTAAAGATGAGATACAGCCAAGATATGTATTTCGTTTAGATATCAAAGATAAAACAGAAGAAGAAATTATGGCAGGATTTCATCAAAAATGGAGATATAATATTCGTTTAGCAGGAAGAAAAGGTGTCACTATCAAAGAGGGAAATAAAGAAGATCTAAAAGATTTTCATCGTATTATGATTGAAACAGGAGCAAGAGATGGATTTATTATTAGACCATTGGCTTATTTTGAAAAAATGTATGATTGTTTGGGACCAGACCATATGAAAGTTTTGATGGCATATTATGATGGAAAGCCAATTTCTGGTGTGATACCTATTTTCTATGGAAATAAAACTTGGTATTTATATGGTGCAAGTAGTAATGAACATAGAAATTTAATGCCAAACTATTTATTGCAATGGGAAATGATAAAAATGGCAATTGCAAGAAAAGATGATATCTATGATTTTAGAGGAGTATCTGGAGTGGTAGATGAAAGTCACCCTCAATATGGATTATATCGATTTAAAAAAGGGTTTGGTGCTACTTTTACAGAATTTATAGGAGAGGTATATTTCCCATTCAAACCATTTACTTATAAAATGTATAAAATATCTGAAAAGCTATTTAGAACAGTAAGACAATGGAAAATGAAATTAAAAAATCATTCCTAGTAAGTTTGCACGAAAGGAGAATAACTTTGAAAACATTAGTAATAGAAACCAAAGATTTAAGGCATAATATAGAAAAAATAAAAGAACATGCCAAGACAAATGAACCAGATGATAATGGAAAACCAGTAAAAATAATTGCAGTTGTGAAATCTAATGGCTATGGGTTAGGACTGATTCCTTATGTGCAATTTTTAATAGATAATGGAATTGACTTTTTTGCAGTATCTACTGTAGAGGAGGCAATACAATTAAGACAAGCAGGCATCAAACAAGATATTTTGATGTTATCTTCAACAGCTATCAAAGAAGATATCAAAGCTTTAATAGAAAATAAGATTATTTTAACAATAGGTTCTAAAGAAGCTGTTCAAGAGGTAGAAAAAATAGCAAAAGAGCAAGATATTACAGTAAGAGCTCATTTAAAAATTGATACGGGATTTGGAAGATATGGTTTTGTCTATTCACAGAGAGAAGAAATGATAGAAGTATTAAAATCTATGAAACATATTAAAATAGAAGGTACTTTTTCTCATTTTTCTGTTAGTTTTTTTGATGATAAATATACAAAAAAACAATTTGATAGATTTATGCAAGTAATCGAAGTCTTAAAAATGAATGATATTCCAACCGGAATGTTACACATTTGTAATTCTTCTGCTTTTGTGAAATTTCCGTCTATGCATTTAAATGCAGTAAGAATCGGTTCTGCTTTTTTAGGTAGATTATCTTTTCCAAACCATATGGGTTTAAAGAAAATTGCTTATTTAGAATCTAAAATAACAGAAATGAAACTATTGCCAAAAGGATTTAATGTAGGATATTCTAATACCTATCAAACGAAAAAAGAAACAAAAGTTGCTATTATTCCGGCTGGTTATATGGATGGAATTAATATTACAACTGATAGAGATATGTATCGAAAAATAGACCAGTTGCGTTATATTGTAAGAGATACAAAAGACTTTTTTAAGAAAAAAGCCATTTATGTTAAAATTCAAGATATATCTTGCAAAGTGTTGGGAAGAGTAGGAACACATCATATTGTATGTGATGTTACTAATAAAGATATTAAGATAGGTGATACTGTTATTTTTCAAGTAAATCCAAAATATGTAGATTCTGCAATAAGGAGGGAATATCGATAATGGAAGAACAAAAAGAAAAGAATCAGACACAAGAGGCAAAACAACAAGAAACTCAGAATTTTCGAAAAGGTTTTTTTAAGAAATTATGGTATTCAATTGTGAATATAGAAAAATATCCAGAAATGGCAACAGAAGGAGTTGGAAGAGCAATTTCTTATTTATTTAAAATTGTTGCTATTCTAGCAGTAGTACTTTCTATTTGGATGACTTATGAAACATATGAGGCAGTAAGAGACGGAGTAGAGTATTTGCAAAATGAATTTCCAGCTTTTTCTTATCAAGAGGGAACTCTATCAGTAGAAACAGAAGAACCTATTGTTATCGGAGCAGAACAATCTGGTGTCGGAAAGATTATTGTAGATACCAAAACAGACTCTGAAGAACAAATTAATCAATATCTAAATGATATAGGAAGTAATGAAAGTGGTATTGTTGTTTTGAAACAAAAAGTTTTGGTGAAAACGCCAACTGTTGTTGGCTCTATTTCTTATGATTACCAACAAATTTTAGGTAATATGCAAATAACACAATTTAATAAACAAGATGTTATTAATTATGCGAATAGTAATCAAATTATTACTTTATATATTAGTATGTTTATTACCATTTTTATTTACAGTATCATGATGTATTTTATCACCACTTTATGGTATGTTGTCATGATTAGTATTGTGGGATATATTACGGCATGGTTATTAAAAATAAAGATGAGATATGCAGCAGTATTTAATATGTCTGTTTATGCCATTACCTTATCTGTTTTATTAAATGTTATTTATTTAATTATTAATATGTTTATACCATTTACTATTGCTTATTTCCAAGTGATGTATGTGGCAGTAGCAACGATTTATTTGATTGCAGCTATCTTTATTATTAAATCAGAAACCATAAAGAAACAAGCAGAATTAATGAAAATTGCTGAAGCACAAGCTATCGTAAAAAAAGAATTAGAGCAGGAAAAGCAAAAAGAAGAGGAAAAAGAACAAAATAAAGATACAGATAAAAAAGGAGAAAAAGAAGATAAAAGTGGGGAAAAGAAAGAAAAAAAGAAAGATAATAATTTAGGAGAAGAGCCAGAAGGTTCTAATGCTTAAAAGAAAGGAATAGTAGAAATGAATAATCAAAATGAAAATAAAGAAGAAAAAAACAAAAATAAGAAACTACTTTTATCATTATTAGTATTGGTTTTATTAATAGCATTGATAACAGTGGGAATCGTATATTTTACAAAAGTAAAAGGAGAGGAAGATGATAAGACTTTAGCATATACAGATTTAATTAAAGAAATGTCTTATGGAAATATAGAAAAAATTGAAATGACAACAGGAAGTACTCAGGTAAAAGTCAAAATGAAGAATGAAGAAGAGGAAAAGACAGCTATTGTTCCTGATACAGAGGCATTTATTGAATTAGTGCAAACAAAAGTGGCAGAAGGTAATGAAATCGAATTAATACAAAAGCCAAGAAGTTTTTTTGCACAATTACCAAGTATTATTATTAGTTTCTTACCAACAGCGATTATGCTTGCTTTGTTTATCATGATATTTAAAATGCAAGGTTTAGGAGAAAAAGGAAAAGTTTATGATGATACACAAAGAAAAACAAAAGTAAAATTTGATGATGTTGCAGGATTAGATGAGGAAAAAGAAGAATTAATCGAAATAGTAGATTTTCTAAAAAGACCAGAAAAATTTGCAAAAATGGGAGCTAAAATCCCAAAAGGTGTTTTATTATATGGAAAACCAGGAACTGGTAAAACATTAATTGCAAAAGCTATCGCAGGAGAAGCAGATGTTCCTTTTATTTCGATGAGTGGTTCAGAATTTATTGAGATGTTTGCAGGTCTAGGGGCTTCTAGAGTGAGAAAATTATTTGAAAAAGCAAGAAAATTAGCACCTTGTATTGTATTTATAGATGAAATAGATGCTATAGGTTCTAGAAGAACTTCTAATAGTGGTGCAGAAACAGAAAATAATCAAACATTAAACCAATTATTAGTAGAAATGGATGGATTTAGTTCAGAAGAAACGATTATTGTATTAGCTGCAACCAATAGACCAGAGATGTTAGATAAAGCTTTATTGAGACCAGGAAGATTTGATAGACAAATTACGATTCCAACGCCAGATTTAAAAGGAAGATTAGAAATTCTAAAAATACATACAAAAGATAAAAAATTGTCAGAAGATGTGAATTTAGAGAGTATTGCAGAAGATACAGCAGGATTTACAGGAGCAGAGTTAGCAAATATTTTAAATGAAGCGGCTATTATTGCTACTAAAAATAAACATGATGGTATTGAAAATCAGGATGTGGAAGAAGCTGTTAAAAAGGTAACAGTTGGATTAGAAAAAAGACAAAGAGTGATTTCTGATAAAGATAAAAAATTAACAGCTTATCACGAGGCTGGACATGCAGTTGTAAGCCAGTACTTGCCAACTCAGACAAATGTCAAAGAAGTTTCTATTATTCCAAGAGGTGTTGCAGGTGGATATACAATGTATAAGTCTGATGAAGATAAATACTATATTTCTAAAACAGAAATGCAAGAAAAATTGATTGCATTACTAGGTGGTAGAGCTGCAGAGAAATTGGTTTTAGATGATATTTCAACTGGTGCAAGTAATGATATTGAAGTGGCAACACAAGTAGCTAAGGATATGGTTACCAAATATGGTATGAGCGATACTTTAGGACCTATTGATTTCCAAGGAAAAGAACCTTATGAAATGCAAATGTTTGGAGAGGGAATTGGAGATAAAATAGGACAAGAAGTAAAACAATTAATAGATACAGCTTACCGAGATGCACAAACTTTATTACAAGAACACAGAGATAAATTAGATGCTATTGCACAAGCATTATTAGAAAAAGAAAAAATTAATGAAGAAGATTTTAAAAAGTTTTTTGAAGCGTAAATAAAACCCCCAAGGCAGACACCTTGGGGGTTTTTGAAAGGATATTACTTAATAGTAGCAATTTTTGAAGCAAAAGAATACATGTTTTCTTCTGTTTCGAAAAGAATAACGTTGTTGTGCATGATGTGAGCTCCTTCGTGTTGAGCTAGTTGATTAATCTCTTTCCGGTGAGTACATATAAAAGAGCTGTTTTCATAGTGAATTTTACTTCCAGTTTCTCTTGCTAATAATGTTAAATCAAACATACAGTTTCTCCTTTCCTTTTCAGAAAATTTATTGTAATTTACATAAATATTATACTGTGCTTTTTGTCAAAAATTAAGAGAAAATTATAAGTATATATATACAAAAAATTCATATAGATTGATTTTTTGCACCAAATTTGGTATAATATAAGATATAAAAATTTGAAGGAGGAAGCGTTATGCGGACAAAATTAAAAGTAGATCATGCACGTTCTATGGGCAATGGTATTTTATTTTATTCAAAACGCCATGAAGGTTATATTGCTGTTTCAATAGTGGATGAAATGGGAAATATAAAGACAGAATGGACTACAATAGAAAAATATAGAAAAGAGAAGAATAAAAGCAATAAAATTGAGAATGCTAAAAAAATTCTTATACTAAGTTTTTTACCATTTTCTCTAATTTTCTCATTAGTACTTGACAGGGTGATAATAAGCAAAGGACCTATATGGGGGATTCGGTTTCTATTTATATTTTTTGCATTTATAATATTGTATATGTTTGTAATGTATATTGTTATAGAGAAAAAAATAGAAAAAAATATATTTAAATTTCACTCGGCTGAGCATATGGTACTTAATGCATATAGTAAATTAAAAAGAGTACCATTTCTTGAAGAAATAAAGAGATATTCTCGATATAGTAACGGTTGTGGTACAAATATTATAACCCTAATCTTTATTTGGGATATAATGATGTTTTTTTGGACATTTGTTAGTGATATAAGTGTAATAGTATTTGTACTATATATACTATGGAAATGCGGAAAATTAAATTTCTTGCAGATATTTACAACAAGTGAGCCGACGGATAAAGAATTGTTAGTTGCCATTGCTGGATTGAGTGTATGGTTGGAAAATGAAAAAAAAGAAAAGGAAAAGTTCTAGATTTAGAAAATTCCTTTATTGGCTTTTTCCAAGGTTTTTTAATTAAAAACTTTCCCCGGTAATTATAAAATTATCGGGGAAAATTTTATGATGTTATATGTGTGGTTATGATTATGTGAGTGCTAATAATCATAAAATTAAAAATGACATGAAAAAGAAAAGTTTTTGAAAAGATAGCATAAAATACTAATTATCATGTAGTTTAGTTAATTCATAAATTGCTTTGGCATAAATTTTACTAGCTAATAAAAGATTATCGATAGAAATAAATTCGTCTGTTTGATGACACATATCTTTTTGACCTGGTAGATTTGCACCAAAAGAAATACAATTATCAAATGCTCTGGCATAAGTTACACCGCCAATTGCAATAGGTTCTTCTTGAGAGTGAGTTGTTTCATTATAAATTTTGCAAAGTGTTTTTACTAAATAATTATCTTTTGAAATATATAAAGGTTCTTTATAAGTTTTTGTTTGGAAATCAACATTAATATAGGAACTAGTTTGTTTTAAAAAAGTATTTCCGATATCAACAATTGGGGTATTAACAGGAATTCTAATATTCATGCCAATTTTTAGAAAGTTATTTTCTAATGCAAATTCTCCTACATTTAAGGTTAAACTTCCAGATTCATCTTTAATATCAATTCCAAGGCTTTTTCCATTATATTCTGTGTTAATCTTTTGCGTAAAGAAATCTAATAAATCAATAGAAATGGAATAAGTTTTAAAAATAGAATCTAAAACAACAATTAATCTAGAAATGGCATTTATTCCTAAATCAGGGTGGGCACTATGAGCTTGCATGCCATGTGCAGTTAGTTTAATTTCTTGTTCATTCATTTTATAAATATCAATTTCGAAATTCAAATTAGCAATCAAGTTTTTTAAATGGTCAATCAAATCACACATTAAAATTTTAGAAGGATTAATTTCTAAAGTAACACTGCAAATTTTAGGTACAACGTTAAAGGCATTTCCATAACTATCAATTTCTTTAATGATAATATCTTTTGATAGAAAAGGGGAGTAATCCATTAATAAATAAGAAGTAAGAGTGCCTTTTTCTGCATAAATACATGGAAAATCTGCGTCTGGGCTGAATCCAATGGTAGGTAGTTCTTCTTTTTCTTTATAATGTGCTATACATTTCCAGTCATTTTCTTCATTAAGACCTAAAATAAGTCTTACTCTTTTTTGAACTTGGCAGGTATCCATCACTGCTTTCATGGCATAAAGACTAGCAATGACAGGACCTTTGTCATCAATAGCACCTCTTCCATAAATTTTATTATCAAAGATAGTTCCACTAAAAGGTGGATAAGTCCAATTATCTCCTGCTGGGACAACATCTAAATGACCTATGATACCAACTAATTCTTCTCCTTCTCCAAACTCAATATACCCACAGTAACCATCTATATTTTTGGTGCGAAAACCAAGTTGCCTTCCCAAGGATAACATATATTCTAGAGCTTTATTTGCATTTTTCCCAAAAGGTTCATAAGGATTGTCTGATTTTTCATAAACACTAGGAATTTGAATTAATTCTTGTGTTTTTGTGATGATTTCTTGTTTATTTTTTTCAATATATTCTTCTAACATATAACCAGTCCTTTCTAAATTATTATAGTATAATTGTATCATGGAAGGCAAGCAAATATGATAAAATGTTACTAGTTAATGAGTAAAAAATAAATATCCAAAAGTATTGATATATTAATATTATTTGACAAAACATATCTTGAGCGTAACAATCCGGGTCTTGTCTGCAAAATATTAATATATCAATACTTTTGAGTAAAAATAAGTGAAAGCCATTATCTAGTAACGATAAAATCAAAAAAAATAGAGTTTAGTATAGAAAAATATTGGTAAATATGGTAATATAGTAGTTAAGTTTATCAATCATAAAAATAGGGAGGTCATCATGCGTAATTTTTTGAAAGGAATTATAGTAGGAATTGGAGGAATAGCACCAGGTTTAAGTGGGAGTGTGTTATTAGTCATTTTAGGATTATATGAAAAGGCAGTTGCAGCAATAGGAACATTGTTTAAAGACTTTAAAAATAATGTTAAATTTTTGTTACCATTAGTTTTAGGATTTGGAGTAGGCGTTATTATATTTAGTAAAATAGTCGATTTTTTATTAGTGAATTATGAGATGTATACCAGATATGCATTTTTGGGATTAGTTTTGGGAACCATACCACTTTTTTATAAAGAAGTAAAAAAGAATGGATTTCATAAGAAATATTATGCCATTATCATTATTGCGGCTATTATAGGATTTAGTTTCTTCCATTTTAATGCAAATTTGTTCCCAACAATAACAGACCCTAATTTATTGCAATCTGTTTTTCTTGGAATAGCAGTTGCAGGTTCTTCTATTGTTCCAGGAGTAGATAGTGCAGTAATATTATCTTCATTAGGATTATATGAATTATATGTAGGTTCAATAGCAGATTTTAATTTATCTATTTTAATTCCAGCAGGAGTTGGATTAGTAATAGGAGTATTAGTGATATCCTTTATTATGAATAAATTGATTAAAAGATTTTATACAGTTACATTTTCTGTTATATTTGGATTATTTTTATCTATTATTCCAAATGTATTAAATGAAAGTTGTGGATTAGGATTTAATTTAAATTCAGTGATTTCTATTATCTTAGTAGTTATTGGTTTTGCTTTCTCATATTTCTTAGGAGATGTGAAAGAAAATGTAAAAAAATTAAAACAATGGTTTAAAAAATTCAAAAATCCAAAACAAGAAATCAAATCATTACCAGGTGATAAAGTATAAAAATGAGAGGTGTTTTCATTGAAATTAACAAAAGTAGAAGAATTAGAAAAAATGGCAAAGCAAGTAAGGAAAGGAATCATAGAGGCAGTATATAGCAATCAATCTGGACATCCAGGAGGTTCTTTATCAGTTGCAGATATTTTAACTGTTTTATATTTTAAAGAAATGAATATCGATGAAAAAAATCCTAATTGGGACGATAGAGATAGATTAGTTTTATCTAAAGGGCATTGTTCACCAGCTTTATATAGCTGTTTAGCAAATCGAGGCTTTTTCCCGGTAGAAGATTTAAAGACATTTAGAAATATTAATAGTTATCTACAAGGACATCCAGATAAAAATAAAGTCCCAGGAGTAGATATGACAACAGGTTCTTTAGGACAAGGCTTATCTGCTGCAAATGGAATGGCAATAGCAGGGAAAATGGATGGAAAAGATTATCGAGTTTATTGTATATTAGGAGATGGAGAAATAGAAGAAGGACAAATATGGGAAGCTGCTATGGCAGCTAATAAATATAAGTTGGATAATTTATGTGTGATTGTAGATAACAACAATTTACAAATAGATGGAACCATTGAAGAAGTAATGAGTTCCTATCCAATAGATGAAAAATTTAGAAGTTTTGGATTTGAAATTATAAAAATAGATGGACATGATATAACTGAAATTATAAAGGCTTTTGATGTGGCAAAAAATGTGAAAGGAAAACCAACTTGTATTATTGCTAAAACCATAAAAGGAAAAGGAATTTCTTTTATGGAAAATCAAGTAGGATGGCATGGAAAAGCTCCAAATGAAGAACAATATATACAAGCATTGCAGGAATTAGAGGAAAAATAAGAAATGGAGTGAAGAAGGACATTAAATGGAAATAACAGGAGAAATACAAGATATTATTTATCAAAATGAAGTAAATAGTTATACGATTGCAACTTTTGAAACAGAGGAAGAAGAAACTACTGTTGTAGGATATCTTCCTTTTGTTCATGCTGGAGATAGTTTGAAGGTAATTGGAAAATTTGTAGAACATAAAGACTATGGCAGGCAATTTAAAATTGATACTTTTGAAAAATTAATGCCTAAAACAGCTATGGCTTTAGAAAGATATCTGGCAAATGGAAATATTAAAGGAGTAGGAGAGGCTTTAGCAAAAAGAATTGTAAGAACTTTTGGAGAAGAAACATTATATGTTTTTCAAAAAGAGCCAGAACGTTTGGCACAAATAAAAGGAATTTCAGAAAAAAGGGCCAAAGAAATGGCAGCAGAATTTATAGAAAATTGGGAAGTATGGCAAATAGTAGGTTTTTTAGAAAGGTTTGGAATTGGAGCAGAATATGCGAAAAAGGTCTATACTTTATTAGGTGTTCATGCTATTGAAGAAATAGAAGCAAATCCTTATCTATTGCTAGATATTACAAGAGGAGTTGACTTTAAACAGGTAGATAAAATGGCATTGGATTTGGGAATCCATTATGATAATGAAAAAAGAGTACAAAGTGGTATTAAATATGGATTAATGAGAAGTACCTATAATGGAAATGCTTGTGTTTTGAAACAAAATTTGATAGAATTTGTGATTTCTCTTTTAGATGTAACAACAGAAGTGGTAGAAGATAATATTATCAATTTAAAAGTAAAAGAGGAGATTGTAGTAGAAAAAAGAGAAGAAGAGGAATATGTTTATTTATATGCTTTTTATGTTGCAGAAGAAGAAATTGCGTTAAGAATAAAAAGATTGCAACAAGCTTCTAATAAGAAAAAAATTAGTGGAATACAAAAAGCATTAAAAGAAGCGGAAAAACAATCAGGAATTGTGTTGTCAGAAAGACAAAAAGAAGCGGTGCAACTAGTAAACGAAAATAATGTGATTATTATTACAGGAGGACCTGGAACTGGTAAGACCACTATTATTAAAAGTATAATTGATATTTATGAGAAAAAGAAATATAAAGTAGTTCTTTGTGCTCCTACAGGAAGAGCAGCCAAAAGAATGACAGAAACAACAGGAAAAGAGGCTTCTACTTTACATCGTTTGTTAGAAATAGGAAAAATTGATGAAGATAGTTTATATAAAGAAGCAGGAAAATACGAAGGAGCACCTATTGATGCTGATTTAATTATTGTAGATGAAATGTCAATGGTAGATATGTTTTTAATGAATTATTTATTGAAATGTATTTATCAAGGGACGAAATTGATTTTAGTTGGTGATGTAGACCAATTAGCATCTGTAGGACCAGGAAGTGTATTAAAAGATTTCATCGATTCAGAAAAAATTACAACGATCCATTTAGATAAAATTTTCAGACAAGCAGCAAAAAGCAAAATCATTTTAAATGCACATAGAGTAAATCAAGGGAAAATGTTTTTTACAAAGAAAAAAATAGAGACTGATGAACAGTTGCCAAATATAGAAATAGAAGAAATAGAAGATGTAGAGGTAGAGGATGAAACATTAAAAGAAGATTTTTTCTTTATTAGAGAGAATTACCCAGAAAGAATGTTAGAACAAGTGATTTCTTTATGTACAGGAAGATTAAAAAACTATGGAGATTATGATTTTTTCCAAAATATTCAAGTGTTATCACCTACTAGAAAAGGATTATTAGGAACGAAAGAATTAAACAAAGCTTTGCAAGAAAAATTAAATCCTAATATTGGCAATTTACCAGAAAAAGCTAGCATGGGAGCTATTTTTAGAGCTGGAGATAGAGTGATGCAAATCAAAAATAATTATGATATTTATTGGGAAAAAGAAGGACAAGATAGTGGAAGAAAAGAAATAGGTAGTGGTGTTTTTAATGGTGAAATAGGTACCATTATTCATATAGATGAAATAGAAAAACAAGTAGAAATACAATTTGATGATGAAAAAGTAGCTTGGTATCCTTTTTCAGAATTGGACCAAATAGAACATAGTTATGCCATAACTATTCACAAATCACAGCGGAAGTGAGTTTGATGTAGTGATTATGGTAGTTCCGCCTACTTCACCTATGTTATTGACGAGAAATTTATTATATACGGGAATAACAAGAGCTAAAAAATTATTAATTATTGTAGGAAATGAACAAGTTGTCAAAATGATGGTAGGAAACGTGGATAGCAAAAAAAGAAATACAGGATTAGCGTATAAAATGGAACAAGAATAATGAAGATAAAAAATTTTAAGTGAATTTATATTATTTTGGACTACTTTATAAGTGAGCAAACGAATGTAACAAGTATTGATATATTAATATTATTTGGCAAATGCAAGCTTGGGGCATAACAATCTGAGTCTTGTCTGCAAAATATTAATATGTCAATACTAAATTTTACAAAGAAAGGAGCATGCAAAAATTTTAAAAAATCAAAAAAATTTTTTTCAAGAAATATTAGATATCATTTATCCACCAATATGTGGAATTTGTGGAAAATTCAATCCCAATTATTTATGTCAAAAGTGTTATTTATTATTACAAAATCAAGCTAAATTTACCGTCGAAAGAAAGCAAGAAGACGAAATTTATTTTGAAAATCATTTATATATTTTTCAATATCAAGGAATAATAAGAAGAGCAATTTTAAATTACAAATTTAAAGAAGAATCTTATTTATATTTAACTTTTGTGAATTTTTTATTAAAAAACGACTTTTTCTTTGAAAATTTTAAATCTTATGATACAATAATACCAGTTCCAATAAGTAAGAAAAGAAAAAAGGAAAGAGGATATAACCAAAGTTTATTAATTGCAAAAGAATTAGTAAAACAAGTCCAAAAAAAGCAAGAAAAAAAGACTTTAAGTTTATGCCTGGATGCTATAGAAAAAATAAAAAATATTGTTCCGCAAAGTACTTTAGATAAAGAAAATAGACTACAAAATGTACAAGGTGTGTACCAATTAAAAAATAAGGAGCAGTTAGAAAATAAGAAAATATTGTTAATAGATGATATTTATACAACGGGTAGTACTGTAAAGGAATGTGCAAAAGTTTTGCAACAAGTATCTGTCAAAAAAATAGATGTATTTACCATAGCAAAAGATTAATAAAAAATCTAATAAAAGCAAAAGAAAAGGAGGAAATGATGGAAGATTTAGTAGAAAGCATTTTAGATTATGTGAGATCAGATTATACGGATTATGCTATTATGATTAATGGAGAATGGGGGTCTCGGAAAGACACATTTTTGGAACCATAAAATTAGAAAAAAAATAGAGTCTATGCAATTAAATGGTAAAAGGTATACTACTATTTATATGTCTTTATATGGTATTTCAAATTTGGAGGAAATTAGTAAAAAAATATTTATTGAAACAACCCAATTAATGGATAAAAATTTAAGAAGATTCATGGATGCCAATGGACAAACGACTATTCCAGAATATGCAAAAACTGGTATTGATATGGCCAACTTTTTTGGTGTAACGCAAAATGGAGATAAAGTAGATTATGGAGAATTTTTCTCTACAGATGATAAAGTTCTTTGTTTTGATGACTTAGAAAGAGCAAATGTAGATGTTATTGATATTTTGGGATATATTAATAACTTTGTAGAACATGACCATATTAAAACCATTATTATTTGTAATGAAAAAGAATTGTCAACCAAATTAAAAAGCTCTAATTTAGAGATGAAAACTTTTATTGCAACTTATCTTTTAGATAAACAAGATGAATTAAATAAATCTGATAAACCAATGGTAGAAAAAATACAAGATAAAATTGAGCATGTTTTTGATAAAGCAAATGATTATGAAAGAATAAAGGAAAAATTAATTGGAGAAACTTTTGAATATGCACCAAAATTTGACTATATCATTAATGGGATTTTAATGCGTTATGAAAATAACCCAGATTTAATTCGATTTTTAAGAGAAAATACAGGACTTATTATTTCTACTTTTCATAAAAGTGGAACTAGAAATTTAAGAATTTTAAAACATGCATTAAATGATTTTAAGAAAATATATGAAATGGTCAATAAATCTTATCCTAATACAAGTAATAGGATTATACAAACCATGTTAATATTTACGATTGCAGTTTCTTTTGAAATTAAAGCTGGAAAAATTACGAAAGATAAATTTATTAACATACAAGATAATGAAGAATATAAATCTATTTTAGTATCTTCTAGAATTTTGATGGATAATAGACAATTTTATATTAAAGAATTTGATAATAATTATTATTATAATTTTAAATCAGAATATCGATTCTTTAAATTTATTGAATATTATGTACGTACTAGAATTTTTGATATGAAATTATTCAAGGATAATATGGAAACTATTAGAAATACAGTGGATACAGAAAATTTACCAGCCTATAAACGTTTATTAACAGAAGAATATTGGAAAATTTCAGATGACCAATTTGAAGGAGTAATTAGCGAAATTATTGAAGATGTTAAAGAAGGAAAAATTAAATTAATTGATATTGTTAAATTATTTGCTTATTTTAGCTATTTTTCACGAAAAAATTTAATTAATTATGATTTGAAAACTTTAAAAAGTATATTTTTTCAACGGTATGAACATAGCATCTTTGTCATCACAATATTGTGAAAATGCAGAAGAAGAATTGGGGAAAATAGCAATTGAAGAAGTAGCAGAAGATATGGAAGACATTTTAAAACATTTTGATATGTTAAATGAACAATTGTTAGATAAAAAATATAAAGAATTAGCAGATGAAGTGTTTAAATGTATCCCAATGAGGATGGAACAATTTTACGAAAAATTTGATAAACAATGTATGGAAATTCCTATTTTTAAATATTATGACCCATATCAAATGTTCCAAAGAATTTCTTGTGCAAGCAATGAAGATATTGTATTAATCAAAGAAAAATTGGCGGATAGAGCAAATCAATATACCAAAGAAATCGAACCTGAAATGAAAAATATCAAACAACTAAAACAAGTTATTGATGATTATTTGAAGGGGAAAGACCCAACCATAAAAATTGTTATGTTAAAAGAATTTTCAAAAGAATTAGAATATATTTTAGATAAATATAAAATTAGTTTCTTACCTAAAAGAGAACTAAAAGAAGAAGAAATGGAATAAATACTTTATAGAAAACCTTGATATATTGAAATATCAAGGTTTTTGTAAAAATAAAAAAGTTTAGAGAAAAAAATTTTTTTTCATGCATAATTTTTTCCTGAAATGTAATAATAAGAGTAGACATAAATTTAAAAAGGAGGAAAATTATGAAAGCAACCGGAGTGGTAAGAAGAATAGATGATTTAGGAAGAGTTGTTATTCCAAAAGAAATAAGAAAAACATTGAGAATAAAAGAAGGTGACCCATTAGAAATTTTCACAGATAGAGAAGGACAAGTGATACTTAAAAAATATTCTCCTATTGGAGAACTTTCTGAATTTGCAGCAGGATATGCTGAAACACTAGCAAAAACGACAGGACATATTGCATGTATTACAGATAAAGATACGATTATTGCAGTTTCAGGAGGGGCTAAAAAAGAATTTTTAGAACAAGATATTAGCCAGGAATTAGAGCAATTAATGGAAGATAAAGAGGTATATTCTAGCAAAGAAAATAGTGATGTGGCAATGCCAATTACGAAAAATGACAACAAGGAAAGAAAGCATAATGCACAAATTGTATATCCAATTATTTCTAATGGTGATACGATAGGAACTGTTATCTTAATGTCTAAAGAACAAAATGGCAAAATGAATGAAGTAGAGAAAAAAGTTGCACAATCAGCTGCTACTTTTTTAGGAAGTCAAATGGAAATTTAAGTATGTTCTAATAAAAAATAAAGAAACGAGAAACAAGTAAGTTTTTTGTTTCTTTTTTATCTTTCTAAAATCTGAAAAAAGCAAGTATACATAATGTGTTTGACAATTCTTTGAAAATATAGTATAATACAACTCAGTGATTAGCAAAAAATGCTAAAAAAGAGATTTTATAGATAAAAACCTAAAAATTTAAATTTGATGTATGAAAAAAGAGAGAACGGGAAAAAATAAGATTGATCGGAATTAATAGAAAAAGTTTGTAAATAATGAGTAGGGGAGAGAAAAAGGCTCATATATTAGAACAAGCTTTATATTACATATTGGTCAAGATTAGTTTAGAAAGTAAACTAATTTTTTTAGCATTGATGAGAAGGTTTTTAGAAATAAAAAATATAAAAAGAAGAGAGGAGAATTTATGACAGAAGAAAACTTGAATAATAATGAAAATTTACAAAATCAAACAAAAGAAGGAGGGAAAATAAGGAAAACAACCAGAAAACCATATCAAAAAAGAACAGCAGCAACGAAAAAAGAAAAGACACCAAAAGAAGAGGAAAAAGTTAATATAGCAGAAAAAAAAGAAAATGAAAATTTAGTGAAAAAGACTAGAACTAAAATGCCAAGAACTGCTAGGACGAATAGAACTACTAGGCAAACAACAAAAGCAAAAGATAATGGTTCTATTTTTAAAAAATCAAAATTAAAGATAATACCATTAGGTGGTTTACATGAAATTGGAAAAAATATTACCGTGTTTGAATATGAAAATGAGATAATTGTAGTAGATTGTGGATTATCTTTCCCAGAAGATGATATGTTGGGAATAGATTTAGTCATTCCAGATATTACTTATTTAGAAAAAAATGTAGATAAAATAAAAGGTCTTATTATCACACATGGACACGAGGATCATATCGGAGCAGTACCATATTTATTGAAAAAGATTAATATTCCAATTTATGCTACTAGATTGACTGCCGGATTAATTAGAAATAAATTAGAAGAACATCATCTTCTAAAAAGTACAGAGTTAAATGAAGTAGTACAAGGGCAAAAGATAAAACTTGGAAAAAACTTTCAAATAGAATTTATTAGAAGTTCGCATAGTATACCAGATTCTGTTATGTTGGCTATCACAACACCAGCAGGAACAGTGCTTCATACAGGAGATTTTAAAGTAGACTATACGCCAATTGATGGAAAAATAATGGATTTTGGAAGAATTGCAGAACTTGGGAATCAAGGAATTTTAGCATTAATGTCAGATAGTACGAATGCAGAGAGAAAAGGATTTACCATGTCTGAGAGTTCTGTAGGAGAAGTCTTTGACAAACTATTTTTACATTGTACGAAAAGGATTGTAGTTGCAACATTTGCATCTAATGTACACCGTGTACAACAAATTGTGAATTCTGCTATTAAATATAATAGAAAAATTGCAGTATGTGGTAGAAGTATGATAAATATGATAGAAACTGCAAGGGAATTGGGATATATAGAATGTCCAAAAGATATATTTATTGATATTGATATGATAAATAATTATACAGATGAGCAGTTAGTTATTATTACAACTGGAAGTCAAGGGGAACCAATGTCAGCACTAACTAGAATGGCAGCAGGTGACCATAGAAAAGTAAAAATAACACCAAATGATTTAGTAATTATATCTGCAACCCCAATTCCAGGAAATGAAAAGTTTGTATCTAAAGTTATTGATGATTTAATGCAAATTGGAGCAGAAGTTGTATATAGTTCTTTAGAGGCTATCCATGTTTCAGGACATGCTTGCCAAGAAGAACAAAAATTGATTATTGCATTGGCAAAACCAAAATACTTTATTCCAGTTCACGGCGAATATAGACAATTAATTGCACATAGTGAAACAGCACAAAGTATGGGAATGGATAAAGATAATATTATTATGATGTCTAATGGTAGAATTTTAGAAATAGATGAAGAACAAGCACAATTTACAGGAACAGTGCCATGTGGAAGGATATTAGTAGATGGATTAGGCGTTGGAGATGTAGGAAATATTGTTTTAAGAGATAGACAACATCTATCTCAAGACGGACTAATTGTTATTGTTTTAACCATGGATTCTTCTACAGGAGAAGTAGTTGCAGGTCCTGATGTTATTTCTAGAGGATTTGTTTATGTAAGGGAATCTGAGAATTTAATGGATGATGTGAAATCTGTCGTAAGACATGAAATAAAAAAATGTGAGCAAAGAGGAATTCGTGATTGGGGTACTATTAAATCTGTTACCCGTGAGAATTTAAGAGATTATATCTTTATGAAGACAAAACGAAATCCTATGATTATACCAATTATTATGGAGATATAGTAGAAATATGAGAATACCAAGTTTTGATGACTTGGTATTTTCTAATACTTGTAGAAAGATACAATAAAAGACTAACAAAAGTTAGTCTAATAAAGTTTTAAAGTATCTTCAATAACATAAGAAACAGGTAAAACATTGTCATTATCTGTTTCGATACAAAAATCGGTAACGTTTTCTGCATTTTTAAAGACAGATACAGTAATTGTACCTAATTTTTCCAAAATAACACCTCTTTTCCTCATCTTTGGTGGACTAAAAACTATTATAACACAAAAAAATAAAAAGTTTGTCGAAATTAGGAAAAAATTTCAAAAAATTACCATTTGTAGAAAAGAGAGCTTTTTATAAAAAATACTAGTTTTCATAACAAGAAAATGTTATAATTAAAGTATGGAAAAATGAATAAGGAGAAAAATAATGAGAGATAAACTTACAACAGTTATTATAACATTTGTTATTTTAGGGATTATTGGAGTTCTTATTGTTTTTGGAATGATTGCATTTGAAGAAATTACCAAGCTATCCAATGTAGAAACAGCAACAGACCCAGTACAATGGGAAGAAAATAAAAATCAGGTTGCAAATCAAGATAAAACATTAGAAAATAATATTGAAGTTCCAGGAATCGTAGAAAATCCATTAGATAAGTTAATACAAACGCCAGATACGAATACAAATGTAGATTATAGTAATGTGAATGTAAATAAATATTTTTATAATCAATTAGAAGAATATTCTAAAACAATTTATAAAGCCTTTGAAACCAATAAAGAAGAAATGAAATCTGGAACAAAACAAATTGAATTAGGTGATAGTTTTTCCAGTTTATTATCTCAAACAAATGGACAAGATTTATTGGGAAAATATTACCAGTCTGCTATTGAAGCATATACTTATGATAATCCAGAAGTATTTTATTTAAGTCCTAATAAGATGTTTCTTAATATAGAAACGACAACAAGAGGAAATACTGTATCTTATCGTGTATATATTAATAGTGGAAATGAAACAAATTATCTAACAGATGAATTTACTTCTAAAGAACAAGTAGAAAGTGCTATAGCTCAAATAGAACAAGTAAGAGACCAAATATTACAAAATGCAACAGGAGATACTTATCATGATATAAAAATGGTTCATGATTATTTGGTGGATACCATTAGTTATGATTCTGGTCTTTCTAAACCTTATATTTATAATATTTATGGTGCATTAGTAGAAAAGCTTTGTGTTTGTGAGGGATATGCAAGGTCTATGAAATATTTGTTAGATAGTCTGAATATTCCATGTACAATTGTGATAGGAAAAGGAACGAATTCAGAAGGGCAGACGGAAAATCATGCTTGGAATTATGTAGAGATTGAGGGGAAATGGTATGCTATTGATGCCACATGGGATGACCCAGTCATTATTGGAAATGGTACGCTTAGTCAATCTTTTAAATATCGATATTTTTTAAAAGGTTCTAATGAAATGGCAAAAGACCATACACCAAGTAATACATTTACAGATGGAGGAAAGGAATTTACTTATCCAAGTTTGAGCTTGGAGAATTATGAATAGGATACAAATGTAGTTAATAGTTTTTTTCTTATTATTACTTTAAAGTATGGATATATTAATATTATTTGGCAAAAGCAAGCTTGGGGCGTAACAATCCGGGTCTTGCCTGCAAAATATTAATATATCCATACTTTTGGTATGTATTTTTTAATCATTAACTAGTAGCATAAATACTATTAAAATAGCAAGGTTTCTTGCTATTTTTTTTGAAATGTAGTAGAATAGGAATGGAAAAAGGAGAGAAATAAATGTTACTAAAAGAAATATTTGGAAATAAAATAAAAGTATATGCTTTTGTAGGACCATCAGGAACAGGGAAAAGCTATCGAGCCCAAATGGTAGCAGGAGAAAAAAATACACATTTTATTATCGATGATGGTTTACTTATTAAAGATAATGAGGTAGTAGCAGGAGAGTCTGCTAAAAAAGCTTCTACAAAAGTGGCAACTGTAAAACATGCACTATTTTATGAAGAAAAGGAAAAGGAAGAAATTATAAAGGCATTAAAGAAATATAAACCAGAGAGTATATTGATATTAGGTACATCAGATGGAATGGTACAAAAGATTGCTGCTAATTTAGGATTACCAGAGATATCAGAAACAGTATATATTACAGATGTTGCAACAGAGCAAGAAATGGAAACAGCAAGAAGGATTAGAGTAACAGAGGGAAAACATGTTATTCCAGTACCAACTTTTCAAATAAAAAAAGATTTTTCAGGATATTTATTAGACCCATTACAAATATTTAAATCAAAGGGAAAAGGGCAAAAACCATATATTTCAGAAAAATCTATCATAAGACCAACATTTAGTTATTTGGGAAACTTTACAATTTCAGATTTAGTATTCAGACAAATCTTGGAATATTTAGCAACACAAACACCAGCTATATATAAAATTTTAAAAACAAGAGTAGAAAATTATGGAGATGGTGCTAAATTGTATATGGAAGTAACCATTATGTATGGGTATAATGTAGTAGATGGAATAAAAGCTTTTAAAGAGAAAGCAAGAAAGGAAATTGAAAAGTTAACAGCCATGAATGTGGTGGAATTAGACGTAGTGGCTAAAAACATGTATGTGCCAAATGGTTAGATGTGGCTATTTGGGACCTGTCCCCCAATTGCCAAAAATGGTTACATTTGGGACAGGTTAGGAATAGTAAAAGGGTAGAAAAAAAGTAGTAAGGAGTAATTAAAATGTCATTTGTAGTTGCGGTGGATGGACCAGCAGGAAGTGGGAAAGGAACAGTTGCTAAGTTGATATCTGAAAAGTTAGGATTTGTTAATATAGATACAGGTGCTACTTTTCGTTGTATTGCATTAGCAATGATTCAAAGAAATATAAAAAAAGAAGAGGAAGATAAAATAAGGGAACTTTTAAACCATATTGAGATTAATATGAAACCAGATGGAACTATTTTATTAAATGGTGAAATAGTAACTGATAGAATTAGAGAAAATGATGTAAATACATTAGTGTCTCCGATTTCTGTTATTAAAATAGTAAGAGATAAATTATTAGATGTACAAAGAAAAATTGCAGAAGGAAAAAATGTAGTGATGGAAGGTAGAGATATAGGAACAGTAGTATTTCCTGATGCAGATGTAAAAATATATTTAGATGCTTCTCCAGAAGAAAGAGCCAAAAGAAGATTAAAACAAAACCAAGAAAAAGGAATTGAATCTTCCTATGAAGAAGTGTTGCAAAATATTATAGATAGAGATAAAAGAGATTCTAGTAGAGAAATTGCACCATTGAAACAAGCAGATGATGCTATTTATTTAGATTCTACCAAATTGTCAATAGAAGAAGTGGTAGAGAAAATAACAGATATCATCAAAGTAAAGTGGAATGCTTAAAGCAAATATTTCAACAAATTTTTTTCAATAATTATATATTAATTTTTTGACAAAACATAGCTTGGGTTTAACAATTTGGGTCTTGTCTGCAAAATATTAATATATAACTATTGAAATACAAATTAATAGTAAATGAGGAGTTTGTGAAAATGAAAAAAGCAGTTAAAGAAGTAATAAAGTGGATTGTAAGAGGAGCTATTTATATTTGGTTTAAAATTTTTTATGGAGCTGAAATTAAGGGAATAGAAAACGTTCCAAAAGAGGGGGCTCTTATCTTTTGTGGAAATCATAGGTCTTATTTAGACCCTCCTTTGATGGTGGTAACCGCAAAAAGAGATATGAAATTTCTAGCAAAAGAAGAATTGTATAAAAATAAATTTTTAGCGTTTTTAGGTTGGGCATTTGAAGCGATTCCTGTCAAAAGAGATGAAAAAGATGTATCAGCAATAAAGAAATCTTTGAAAGATTTAAAAGAAGGAAAATGTATTGCTTTATTCCCAGAGGGAACTAGAAATGGTTTAGAAAAAGGCGAAAAAGTAAAAGATGGAGTTGCTTTTTTTGCAGTCAGAAGCGGGGCAAAAGTAGTACCTTGTGGAATCAAAGGAGGTACAAAAGAGAATCATAAGATTACAATTACTTATGGAAAACCTTTGGATTATAGCCAATATAAAGGGAGTAAAGATAAGGAAGTATTAGACAATATTACAAAAGAAATAATGAACCAAATTATTGAACTTGCAAAATAAGAAAGAAATAGAAGAGAATGTCTTAAAATATAGAAAGAGATAGTAAATATTTTGTGGAGGTAGAAAAGAAACATGGAAGATATTCAAAAAAATCTTCAAAAACTTGTTGAAATGGAGATAATATTCCCGGGAGAATATGTGCAAACAAAAGGAATTACTACTTTTAAACCATTAACAATAAAGGAATTCGAAAATAAAATAAATTCTAATAATATACAAAATTTAGCATATTATACAAAAAGTATGGGAAGAGGTATATTTTCAATTGGAGAAGATGGAAAATTTGTAAATTTTAAGGGAGTGGATTCTCAATTACAAAATAATCAGCTTGTAAACGATACTGCTACCAAATCTTACAATATATCATCCACAAACGATTATAATTTAGCTTTTATTTATTTGGGACACGATAAAAGTTTTGATATAAGAGTAACAGGTGCATCTGCAATAAAGAATTTAGAAAAAGAGATAAAAAAACTTTATGAGTTAAAATCTACAGGTAGTGATTTATTAAAGTTACCAGATATTACAAATATAATAGAATTAGATAATGAGTTTTGTAGGAATCATGGTATACCAATGATAATTTCTATTACTAATGATGAAAAAGAAGAATTTAATGAAAAGCAACAGGCTATGTTAGATATTGAAAGTGATGCAAGAGAGGCTATAGGAGAAGAGAATTTTAGAGTTAATTCAAATACAAGGGGTGAAAAATGGAGAGAATTTTTTTCTAGAGTTGCTGAAGAACAAGGAATAACATATGAAGAGTATCTAGAAAATATTGCTAATAAATTATCTGAAAAAATTGATTTACCAGTAAGTATGCAAGAATTAGAAAAGGGTATAAATTATTTAGATGATAAATATGCGTTGGGTCAAAAATTTGGTCAAGCAACTAGAATTGTAGAAAATCCTTTTAGAATAACCGATTTAAAAGCCGAAAACATAAAGGCTATGAAAATCAGTAAACAAAGCGATGAACAAAAACAAATAGGACAAAAAAATTTAAAAGAAATGATTTTATTCTCATCAAAGTGTTTTGGTTTAAAGAACGAACAAGAATATTTACTAAAATATGCTGAAATAATGGGGAAAAATGTTGCAGGGCTTTTAAATGAAGAGTGGATGTATAATAATTGGGCTCACAGACAAGATTTTTCATTATCGGGAGAACTATGTGATGATGCTTTTGAAAAAGTATCTTTTTATGAAGAAACTGGATTAAGTGAAAATCAGGGCAATGTTAGTGATAAACACAAACAAGAAATGACTCAACAAAAGAAAAAGTATTTCAATCAAATATATTTATTCGCATCAAATATGAAAATTATTGAAGATGCTTATAAAATAGCTGGATTGGAAATACCATCTAATTATAGAGAAACTTTTATCGATAATATCTTTGGAAATTTGACTATGGATAAAAAAATAGAGTTAGCGGAAAGAGTAAAATCAACAAAAAATATGGATGTTTTATCTGATATATATGAAATAAATCCAGAGTATATTAGAATAATGGATAAAGAGACTGGAAAAAGAATTGTTGATATTGATATACAAAATTCTGAATCAGTTTGTAAAAATTTTGAGGGATATGAAGAATATATTCATTCTTTTCATGCTTTATTAATAGGTAAAATACAAGGAGATACAACACAAGCAGATACAATGAAACCTATAGCAAAAGAATTTTTAGAATCAGCTAAAAGAATATCAGAAAACGAAAAAGCAAGAAATATAACAAGTGGACAACAAGAACTGAGAGCAAATTACATAGAATATGATAATCCAAATGCAAATTTAGATAATAAAAGCTTAGAAGAATAAGGAGTAAAAAAATGGTTACAAAAGAATTTGCGGAAGCAGCAACAGAAATTAATAAAATTTTAAGTTATTTACCTACAGAATATGTTAAAAAAATACCAATAAAATTAAGAAAGTTTTTTGAAGACGTCGAAAGTAAAGAGTATATACCTAATATTGACCCATATAAGCAGTTAGATAAACAAGATTTAAAACCAAAGACTCAAACTTTATTAACTATTATTTATAGGAATTATTGGTGTACTGAACAAGAAAGGGCAGAATTAGATAAAATACTAATTAAAAATGATAAAAAATATGAAAAAGAATTGAGAGAAAAATATAATCCAGATGATATATTTAAAAACAAACAAAAAATATTGACAACTATCCAAGATACTAATTTATCAATAGAAATAAGAAAAGAGAATTTTATAATAAGATTAATTAATTATATAAAAGAATTATTTAATAGAATGCAGACATAATTATGGAAAAAGATATTTAAAAAATATTGAAAGAGCCAGAGGACTTACAGATAAACAAATAACAGCAAAATATGTTAATGGTAGAAGTGAAAACTTAATGATAGGTATTTCTGATGTATTAAAAACAATGGATAGACAATTCGCCACAAGAAAAATTAAATGTAAAGCTCCAGAAGGAATAGAAAACTAGTTGATGGTTCTCACTTTGTAATAGAGTTATAGGATGAAAAAAGTGGTAAAAGCTTATACTATGACATTAAATTGTATGATGAAGATGAAAAACTACCTATAGCAACTGATATAAAGGAAAGTGCACAATATTATTGATAAGTGATTCAAATCGCTTATCAATTTTTGTTATTTTTGTTTTACAACAATTATAACAACACATTTGAAATATGATATGTTTTATACTGAAATTTGACTTTATGTAAATCTATGGTATAATATATATATAATCTTTTATGATTCTCGTTTTTACCTAGTTAGTACAAGTATTGGCACAGATACTTGATTGCATATATTAAAATATTTTTTGGAGGAAAAGATTATGAAAATTAGAAAATTTATCTTTATTATTGTTATTTTTACTTTTTTAACAGGATGTGCAAGCAGCGTATCTTCTCAATCACAAAGTACTATTACACAAGAAACTAAGGGATTTGGTTTTGAGAGTGTATATTATTCAGCACGTCAAATGGTTTTTCGCGAGATAACAACAGATGTACTGTATTTTTATTCAGAGACCGCTAGTGGAGGAGGATTATCCGTAATGTTAAATCCTGAAACTGGCAAACCTCTTACTTATAGTGATTGGAAAACTAATTATGCAAACTAAAAAACGGAGAGAATGTGCCTTCTCTCTGTTCGCTTTTTTTAAAATACTGTTATTTAAAAAAATTTGTTTTTGGATTAATATTATTGTGTATATATATGTTTTATGATATATATTTATATTTATTAGGATAATATATTAGTTCGTTACAATACTAAAACAATTTTATGTTACAATATTTATCAATTATCGCTAAAAATAAAACGATTTTATAAATAAATAATAATTAAAAAAATCGTTACAAAATAATATATTGTATAAATATGAGAAAATTTCAAAAAGATAGGAAGTGAAAATTTTATGAAGAAGATACCGGAAAATATTAATAAGATTATTAGTGAATTTATTACAGCAATAAATGATACTTTAGGGGATAGAGTAAAGAAAATTATTTTATATGGATCTTATGCTAGAGGTGATTTTAATACAAGTTCTGACATAGATATTATGATTTTAACAGATTTTACAGATGATGAAATACTACAACATAGAAGTGAAATAGTTCAATTAGCATATGATATTGAGTGGAATAATAAGTTTGATATTCATTTATCACCATTAGTTAAGAATGTAGATAGATTTAATTATTGGTTAGAGGCATTGCCTTTTTATATGAATGTTCAAAAGCAAGGAGTGGTGTTAAGTGAGTCCTAAAATATCAAAAGAATTAGCGAAACATAGATTAGAACAGCAAAAGAACTTTTAAAGTTAGTTGAAGAATATATAGACAAGCATTAAAAATAAGATTTGTAATAAACATAGAGGAGCCCAGAGGGTGTTTTTTTAGGTGCGACAGGGGCATGTCGTTTAGCTAATCGGTGAAAGTCCGAAATGGGGGGAGATATCGCCAACCACATAGAGAAACACAAGCTATCCATTGTGAGATGGAAGTGGAGGAAGTGTGTATCAAAATCATGGCTCGATGTACAAAAACTTGATACTAAGGCTGTATAAGAGGGTAAGGCTACCCTAAAAGTCAAAGCTCAAAAGATATACGTAACCTTATGCAGTAAATCAAGCAAGTAAATGAGGAAAGTTAAACGACTTACCCTGTGAGACCTTGTGGACGTAGAGGAGTTAGGAAACGACGAGGAGCACATAGAATAAAATACGATCGAAAAAGGTTTGTCACAAGAAGTCAGCAGAAGTCATAGTAGAAAAAATTTTTTATTCGTTACCACTGGTTAAAGGATTAAAAAATTGACAAATTTACCATAAAGTTGTATAATAAATAAGTATTTTTAAGAGAAATGACGTTTTTCAATAAATGAAAGGCGTCTTAAGTTATGTTGAGAGCACTTAAAATAACAAATTTAAATAGTAAAAGAATTAGTAAAAGGGAGAGAAAAAAGATGAACAACCAAAAAATTAGAAACATTGCAATCATTGCACACGTAGACCATGGAAAGACAACTTTAGTAGATGCTATGCTTAAGCAAAGCCATGTATTTAGGGAAAATGAACAAGTAGCGGAAAGAATCATGGACTCCAATGACCTAGAAAAAGAAAGAGGAATTACCATTTTATCTAAAAATACATCTGTTATGTATCATGATATTAAAATTAATATTGTAGATACACCCGGGCATGCTGATTTCGGAGGAGAAGTAGAAAGAGTTTTAAAAACAGTAGATGGAGTTTTGCTTTTAGTAGATGCTTTTGAAGGTGCTATGCCTCAAACAAGAGAAGTTTTGAAAAAATCTTTAGCATTAGGATTAAAACCAATTGTAGTTATTAATAAAATAGATAGACCAGGAGCTACACCAGAAAAAGTAGTAGACCAAGTAATTGAATTGTTTATTGAATTAGATGCAAGTGATGAACAATTGGATTTTCCAGTGGTATATGCATCAGCCAAAAATGGAATTGCTAAAATGAATTTAGAAGATGAATCAGACAATTTAAATTGTTTATTTGAAACTATTGTTAATACCATCGAAGCACCTAAATGTGATGAAGAAGGACCTGCACAAATGCTAGTTTCTAATATTGATTACGATGATTATGTAGGAAGAATTGCTGTAGGAAGAGTAGAAAGAGGTTCTATTAAAACTGGAATGCCTGTTGCCATTTGTGGAAAAGAAGATAAAATAACACAAGGAAGAATTGCAAAAGTATATACACATGTAGGATTAAATAAAGTAGAAGTAGAAGAGGGAAAAGCAGGAGATATTATAGAATTAGCAGGACTTAATGATATTAACATTGGAGATACGATTTGTGACTTTAATCATCCAGAGAAAATACCATTTGTAGATATTGATGAACCTACAGTTTCTATGACATTTAGTGTAAATAATGGACCATTTGCAGGAAAAGAGGGACAATTTATTACTTCTAGACATATTCGTGATAGATTATTTAAAGAATTAGAAAGAAATGTATCTTTAAGAGTAAAAGAAACAGATTCTCCAGATTCTTTTGAAGTTTCAGGAAGAGGGGAACTTCACTTGTCAGTATTAATAGAAACAATGAGAAGAGAAGGTTTTGAACTTTTAGTATCTAGACCAAAAGTTATTTTTAAAGAGATAGATGGTGTTAAATGCGAACCAATCGAATTATTGGTTGTAAATGTACCTGATGACTGTGTCGGAAATGTTATTGAAAAATTGGGTAGAAGAAAAGCAGAAATGGTAAATATGGAACCAGCAGAAGCAGGACATACTAAGATTGAGTTTAAAATACCAGCAAGAGGATTGATTGGATATCGTACAGAATTTTTAACAGACACAAAAGGAGAAGGAACCATGAATCATATTTTTGATTCCTATGAGCCATATAAAGGAGATATTCAAGCTAGAGTAAGAGGAACTATCGTTGCTTTTGAACCTGGAAAATCTGTTACATATGGATTATATAATGCACAAGATAAAGGCGAGTTATTTATTGGACCTGGTGTAGATGTATATGAAGGTATGATAGTTGGATTAAACTCTAGAGGAGAAGATTTGGCTATTAATGTATGTAAGGAAAAACATTTAACAAATACTAGAGCTTCTGGTTCAGATGATGCGTTACGTCTAGTTCCACCAATTCAAATGTCTTTAGAAAAAGCAATCGAATTTATTCAAGATGATGAATTAGTAGAAGTAACACCAAAATCTATTAGATTAAGAAAGAAAATTTTAGATAGCAAAGAAAGAGAAAGAGCAAATAGAAGATAAATAAATAGAGGTTTCTTGCATTTGGGGTGCAAGAAACCTATTTTACCTACTCGGTTATTAGCCGGTAGATGGTTCCTGTGTTGCTTCGGGCTTCCCAGAAACCGTCTTTTTCCTCTAAACTTACAAGTCTGGTGGATTTTACCTCAAGGGTTTTATTAGAAAACTTGAGATAAGGATGACTGGTTAAAGGTGTAACGATGAGATGAATGGGGAGGAAACCCAATTTTTCTCTTACCATATAGGGATTCCGAAAAATTTTAATGTTTCCATCTCCTGTTATGAATTTGAAATTTTCTGCATAAACGTATTTTGACATAACATGTCCTCCTTTTTTTAAAAACAAATTTTTGTATCTAATTATATTATAATATATCTGTGAAATTATGTCAAATTTGACATAATTTTTAAAAAGAAATACAATATTTTGCATAAAAAATATAAATAAGATAAAATTGTGAAAATAGTAAAATTAAAAAATAAGAAGGTAATGAGACTAAAATGAATAAACAAGAATTAGAAAAAATAAAAGAAAAAGCATTAAAAGACCATATTCCTATTATTATGGATGATACTTTAGAGGTAATGGAAAAATATTTGGTTACTAAAAAGCCACAAAGAATTTTGGAAATTGGAACAGCAGTAGGATATTCTGCGATGTGTTTTACTTTATTCTTAGCACAAGATGGAATCATTGATACTATTGAAAGAGATGAAGAAAGGGTAAAAGAAGCAAGAACGAATATTGAAAAAGTAGGAGTAGAAGATAAAATTCACATTTATGAAGGAGATGCAGTTGAGATTTTGCCTACTTTAGATGAAAAATATGATGTTGTTTTTATTGATGCGGCAAAAGGAAAATATCCATTTTTCTTGAAAGAAGCTTTACGAATGCTAAAATCAGATGGCATTATTTTTGCAGATAATATTTTGTATAAAGGTTATGTTATGAGTGATTATAATAAACATAAACAACGTACAGCCGTTAGAAATTTAAGGGAATATATTAAAGAAGTTAGCGAAAATCCAAATTTGGAAACAGAGATTTTAGAAGTGGGAGATGGACTTGCAATAAGTAAGATGAAATCTTTAACTAAAAAAAGTAGTATATAGAAATATACTATTTTTTTAGTTAATAGATTAAATAGAAGGTTCTTCTTTTTCGGTTTCAGCTAATTTTTGATGTAATCTAGTAGCATATTGTGTGATATCTTCTCTTGCTATATCTCTTGGTAGAGAATCTCTAACTTTTCTACTCTCTAAATGATCTTTGTCATTAGAGGTTTGAAGAACAGTTCTAAGTCTAGAAATTAGCATATTTCTTAAACAAGTAGTTTTGTCTTTTTTTCTAAGTATTTCCGTAAATTCTCCTATCAAATTTTTTTGATGAATACTAGCTGTTGAAAAAGAAGTGTGACCAGAACTACATACATTCATAAAAGGAGATATAAATTTAGCTAGAGATAAAAGATAATCATCTGTTTTCTGAAAGTCTTTTGAATCATTAAAAGTATAGTTATCTTTAATCTTGATATGAGACATATATTGTTTTGCTAATAATGTTTTTTTGTACTTTTCAGCATTCATATTATTTAATAAGTAATTAGATTTATCACTTTCAGATTCAAAAGTTGGCATTTCTATATCAGAAAATATTTCATCTGCACTTATATTATCTAATTTATTTAGATAAAAATTTATAGGGTGTGGGTCTTTTGGGTCAACTAATTCAAAGAAAGAATTTATATCAATTTCTTTACCAATAATACCACTATGAAAGGCGGAGCCTTTTTTAGCTTCATAATATCTTTTGTTTGGTTGTAATTGTACTTCTAGTGGTCCAAAAGGAGTTGTTATTTGGTAATAAATAGCTGCAAATCCATTTGGTTTTTTAGAATCTTTGACAAATTCAAAAGAGGCTTTTAAAGCATTTTTTATTAAAGGAGAGTTAAAAACTACTGGAGCAGTTTCTCTTAAAATTTCATATTCTAATTTATCGCTAGACCTAGAGCGTAAATCTAGTAATAAAGACTTTAAACTATTAATATCATCTTCTGAAACTTCAGATGAAAAAGAATTGTATTCTCTTCTTATATCATAAAGCTTATTTAGTTCTTGTAATTCTGTTTGATAAGAAATAGGTCTTTCAGCAACAAATTCTGGATAAGTAGATTGAATTATTTTTTCCAATGTCTCCTTTTTTAATTTTAAGTAGTGTTCTTCATCTATAAATCCAGTTTCTAAGATTTCTTCAGCATTGTCTACAAAATCTAAAATGTTGTTTTTAAATTTCTTTAAATTTGCAATATCTGGTGAAAGGTATTCAGTATGTGTTTTCCTGGAAGTTTTAACATGGTCAAGCACAATAGTAGCTGCCATAAAATCTGAATTGATAGAATTTAAATCAAATTTATTATCATCAGATGTATAATTTTTTACTGCTACATTTAGTTCTTTTGTATAATTTTTAATAGTACTATCATCACTTTTTACTCTAAAAGGAATATAAATGGATAAGTCAGGATATAATTCTTTATATGTCAAATAAATAGCAGCCATTAAATAGGATAAGTATTCTTTTACTTCATAACTATTGGTATTAATATATTGGGTGTTTAAATCATCAAATTGTTCTTTGATATTTTGTTGTTGAGATTTTATATCAGTTGGGAAATGTAATGATTTTTTAAATTCATCTTTTTTATTCATAATTTATTCTCGTATAATAAAATAATTTTTATACGAATCTCCTTTCTTTTATTTGCTTTTTTCTAAATTTTCATCTAGTTTAGGTAAGTAAATATTAGTTGGTTTTGTATATAAAAGTTCTTCTGCTTCATTTGCATAACTTTTATTTTCTGAAAATAATTTTTTATAATAATGTTCCACATTTTGTTTTTTAGTATATTGCTGAATAAATCCATGAGAAATATATTTTGTATATAAAGGTAAAACATATTTTATTTTATCAATATATTTATGAACATCGGTAGAGTTAGATTTTTTAGGCAAAGGAATTAGTTTTCTCTTTTTTCCTGGTATTTGATCATGTGTAGAAGAAGGACCATATTTTGACAAATATTCGACTAAAGAAGATCTATCTTGTAATTCGCAAATCCAGTTTGGCATGGATGAACTTTCTAGGCAAAAATGAATGGAATTATATCCTGTATTATCATAAAAATATTTTTGCCTATTTGAATTTAGGCTAAGTCCTAATTTTTTTATCGGCTCTGAATTTTCAAATATATCGTTAATGATGTATTCACCTACTATCATACAAAGAGTATTATTTAAATTACCTAATAAATTATGTGCAGTATATTTTTCATTTAGTAGTGATATATTATTAGGATTGTTAGCTAAATTTTTATCTATTGTATCTATATCTTGTTTTATCAAATTTCTTTTTGATAGTATATTTTTAAAATTAATGCAGTTTGTTAAATAGTGCATCTGACTATCTAATTGTCGATATTTAGCAACAATTTCTTTATCTAATGTTTTGTCCTTTGTAGAAGAGGAAATTGTTTTTAGTGAATATAATTCTTGTTTGATAAGTTCTAGTTTCTTTTTAGAATTTTCTATGAAATGATGACTAATTTGAAAGTATTCAGGAACATTTTTTATGACTAATCTCATACCAATTACGTCGTAAGGTATAAATTTGTTAAAGTTGGATGAAATTTCATTATTAACTACTTTCGAATCTTGTGATAGATTTTGAAAGAAACTTTTTTTTGATTTGTATCTATATTTTAGAGTGAAATCTTCAGGTTTTAGATATTTTTCTATTTCTAAACCAAGAGAAGAAAGTACTACATCTGTGTAGTTTTTATACTTTGGAGTATGTAGTAAATGGAATATGGCTGTATTATAAGGTTCAAATACAGGAAAAGATAGTGATGTTTTAAATAAATTAGATTTTTCATTCATATTCTTTAGCACTCCTTTCTTTAGTATAAGTAGCAAAAAAAAGATAATAAAATTTCACATATTTATCATAGCATAGATTGCCAAAATATGCAATATATAACAAAATACATTGACATAAAAAATGAAAAAGGATATAATAATTCTAGTTTATATAGAAATAGAGTATAAGATAGGGAATGAAATAAAATGAAAAAAATAGAATTATTAGCGCCAGCAGGTTCTTATGAAAAAGCCAAAACAGCATTTTTATATGGAGCAGATGCTGTATATTGTGGAACATCATCATTATCTTTGAGAACAAGAGCTGATATGCAAAACGAAGATTTAGTCAAAACCATTCAATATGCACATCGTATTGGAAAAAGAGTACATGTAACATTAAACATATTTGCATGGGATGAAAAATATGATGAAATTATAGAAATGGCAAAGTTGTTAAATGAATTAAAACCAGATGGTATTATTGCAGCAGACGGGGGAGTCATCGAAGTATTAAAACAATATGCCCCTAATGTAGATATCCATGTAAGTACACAGGCAAATGTGGTAAGTTTGCATGATGCCTTATTTTGGCATAAATTGGGTGCAAAAAGAGTGATTATGGCAAGAGAAATGAATAAAGAACAACTAAAATACATCATGGAAAATAAGCCAAAAGATTTAGAAGTAGAAACTTTTATCCATGGAGCAATTTGTTTTGCTTTTTCAGGAAGATGTTTTTTAAGTGATTTTTTATCTTGTCGAAGTGCTAATTTAGGTGATTGTGCACAAAGTTGTAGATGGTCTTATCAATTATATGCAGAAGAAAAAAATAATCCAGGACAATTAATGCCAATAGAGACTAATGAATATGGAACTAGTATTTTTTCTTCTAAAGATTTGTGTTTAATCAAAGAAATTCCTGAAATTATCGAGATGGGAATAGATAGTGTAAAAATAGAGGGAAGATTGAAAACAGAGTATTATTTAGCAAGTATTATTAATGCTTATAGAAATGCGATAGATGATTATGAAAAAGACCCTGAACATTATGATTATACAAAGTATTTAAAAGAAATAGAAAAAGTAAAAACAAGAGCATTAACTACTTTTTATTTTAATGATAGAAATAACAAAGATATTCAAGATTATTCCGGAAGACAATATAATGAAGATTATGAGTTTGGGGGAAAAGTTATCACTTATCAAGAGAAGGATAAATCTATCATAGAAATTAAAAATAAATTACAAGTGGGAGATGAAATGGAAATTATTATTCCCTACAAAATAGAACCTTATTCATTTAAAATAGAAAAACTATGGGATGTAGATACTAAAGAGGAAATTTCTGAAATCAGTCCAGGTGTAAAAGGACAAAAAGTAATGATGAAATTGCCAATTTCTTGTGAGGAAAATTGGATATTGAGAAGAAAAAAATAAAACAAATCTGATATGCTTTATGCTAGACCTTAAATTAATATAGCAAATGTTAAAATTTAGAGAAAAGGTCTAGCAAAGCCACTTTTCTTATTGGATAGTACCACAAGCAATTCTATTTTTTGATATTTTTATTCTTTGATTTCTTTTGCTAGTTTTCCAATGGCTTTTGTTTCAATACGTGATACATAGGAACGAGAAATTCCCATCATTTTGGCAATTTCATTTTGAGTTTTTGGTTTATGACCATCTAAACCAAAACGCAGTTCAATAATGGTTCGTTCTCTATCTTTTAAAAGAGACTTCATTTTTTCATATAAAAGTTTAATTTTTATTTTAATATCTACTTCATCTTCAATATTTCTTTCATTATTTTCTAAAACTTCTTCTAAAGTAACAACATTATCATCTTTATCTTTTCCAATAGGTTCATTTAAGTATACTTCTGCATTCAGCTTTTTGGTGGCACGCAAGTGCATTAAAATTTCATTTTCGATACAGCGAGAAGCATAGGTCGATAAACGTGAGCCTTTTTCTATATTAAAACTATTAATTCCTTTTATTAAACCGATAGTACCAATAGAAATTAAATCATCTTGGTCTACATTTGTAGTACTGTATTTTTTGGTAATGTGTGCTACTAATCTTAAATTTCTTTCGATTAAGATATTTCTGGCTTCATCATCGCCTTTTGCCATTTGTTCTAAATAGGTTTTTTCTTCTGAGGAAGTAAGTGGTTCAGGAAATAAATTACTTCCGTGAAATATATCCGACAACGAATACAGCGGATTTTAAAAATTCTAAAAAACTAATTCCAACAAGTGCTGATAACATAATGCACCTCCATTTTCTCTACAACCAATTATATGAGAAAAAAATAGAAAAGTGCCTGACCGCCTAAAAAAGGACAATTTGAAATTTTATTAGTATTTAAATATTAGTAGTTAGTATTTTTTTGGCAGTAGTTCATAAAATGAAATGAGGTGTAAAAAATGAATTTTGTGAAAGATTGTTTAAAAGGAATTGCTATTGGTGCAGGTGCTATTTTACCTGGAATTAGTAGTGGTGTTCTTTGTGTCATATTTGGAATTTATGAAAAATTGTTAGATGCTATTTTGAATTTTTTTAAAGATATGAAAAAACATTTGAAATTTTTAATGCCTCTTGTGATAGGAGGTGGAATAGGCATAATTCTTTCTAGTAATTTGCTAATTTATTTTTTTCATACTTATCCCATTCATACTAATTCTATTTTTATTGGATTGATATTAGGTACTATTCCGATACTTATAAAAGAAGTAAATCAAAAAGAAAAATTCAAGAAATCTAATTTACTATTTTTAGGGATAGCTTTGTTTATAGGAGTGATGTCTGTTTTGGGAGAAAAGATACTTCCTGTACATACCATAGAAAACTTAGATTTTATTTATCTTATGGCTTCTGGTTTTTTCATGTCAGTTGGTGTGGTCGTTCCTGGAGTTAGTAGTACAATTATTTTAATGTTATTAGGAGTGTATGCTGTTTATTTACAATCTGTTTCTAATTTATATTTACCGGTTTTAATTCCTATGGCGATAGGACTTTTATTAGGTTCTTTTTTGTTTATGAAAATAATAAAATGGTTATTAAATCAGTTTTATGCACCTACTTTTTATAGTATTATCGGATTTACATTAGGTTCTGTCTTTGTTTTGATGCCGGAGCTTTCTAATGGGATAGAGCTACTTTTGAGTGTATTTTGTGTAATTCTTGGATGGCAAGTGGCTAAGCTAATAGTTAATATTTAATGATTAAATAATAGATTCCAAAAGTATTGATATATTAATATTATTTGGCAAAACATAGCTGGGGCTTAACAATCCGGGTCTTGCCTGCAAAATATTAATATATCAATACTTTTATATAATCATAAGAAAAAAACATTATCTAGTGTTACTGTTCAGACTTTAAATTCAAATAGCTCTGTTTAATCGCAATTGTTTCAAAAAAATTGGTTCCCCTTATTAAGGATATCCACCCATTTTTTTGAAATCAATTGCTGACGCGGGCTTTTTTAGTACGCTAGTCTGAACAGTAACTATCTAGTAACTAAAATAGCACTAGAAGACCATTTAATTCTTGCTTTTTGGTAAATAATGTAGTAAAATACCTATATCATTTAGAATAAAAGAGAATTGAAAGGAAGGAGATAAAGAATGGATTACAAGGATTTAGCAGATTTGATATTTCCAAATAGTAAACCAATTTCATATTATGAGGAAAAATATCCCGAAAGAAATTTAAAAGAGGGTGCAATTGTAACTAGATTTGCACCTAGTCCTACAGGATTTGTTCATATAGGAGGTTTATATCAATCATTAATTGCTAGAAAGTTAGCATCTCAAACAGGTGGTGTTTTCTTTTTGAGAGTAGAAGATACAGACCAAAAAAGAGAAGTGGAAAATGGAGTAGTAGGTATTGTTAATGCTTTAAAAGATTTTGCTATTGAGCCAGATGAAGGAATGATATCAGAAACAGAAGAAAAAGGAAATTATGGACCATATAAACAATCTTTAAGAAAAGAAATCTATCAAGCTTATGCAAAATATTTGATAGAACAAGGAAAGGCTTATCCATGTTTTTGTACGGTAGAAGAGGGAGAAGAGATGAGAGCAAAACAGGAAGCTGCTAAGATTAGACCAGGGTATTATGGTGTATGGGCAAAATGTAGAAATATTCCTGTAGTAGAAGCAATCGAAAAAATAAAATCTGGAGAGAGCTATGTAATACGTTTTAAATCTCCAGGAAGAGAAGATAGAAAAATAAAACATCATGATGTTATTAAAGGAAATGTAGATTTCCCTGAAAATGACCAAGATATTATTATTATTAAAGCAGATGGTTTGCCAACTTATCATTTTGCACATGCCATAGATGACCATCTAATGAGAACCACACATGTTATCCGTGGAGATGAGTGGTTATCTTCTGTTCCATTACATTTACAACTATTTCATGAATTAGGATTTAAAGCACCAAAATATGCACATATTGCTCCTATTATGAAAAATGATAATGGAAATAAAAGAAAATTGAGTAAAAGAAAAGATGCAGAAGCTGCTGTTAGTTATTATGATGAAGAGGGTATTCCAGCAGAAGCAGTAAAAGAATATTTATTAAATATTGCTAATTCTAGTTTTGAAAATTGGAGAAGAGCAAATAAAGAAAAAAGCATGGAAGAATTTGAACTTCAATTAAATAAAATGAGTGTTAGTGGCGCTTTATTTGATATGATAAAATTATTAGATGTTGGAAAAAATGTAATTGCAAGTTTTTCAGCAGAAAAAGTTTATGAAGAAGCTTTTCAATGGGCTGGGAAATATGATGAAGAATTATTGGAAATGTTAAAGGATAAAGAATATGCTTTAAAAGTACTAGGAATTGAAAGAGGAAACAAAAAACCAAGAAGAGATATTGCTAAGTGGTCTGATGTGAAAGAAAATATTATTTATATGTATGATGAAAAATATTTCCAAAAAGATTGCAAAAAAGAAGATTATCCATATCAAGTTATTCAGGAAAGTCAAGATGTTCAAAATATTTTAACATTGTATTTAGAAAAATATTATCAAGAAAGTGATGATAAACAAACTTGGTTTGATAAGATTAAGGATTTAGCGCAAGAGCTTGGATATGCAAGAGAAGTAAAAGAGTTTAAAGCAAATCCAGAACAATATAAAGCGCATGTAGGTGATGTTAGTACTGTACTTAGAGTGGCATTAACGAGAAGAACAAATACACCAGATATGTACGAAATAATGCAAGTTTTAGGAAAAGATAGTGTAGAAAAAAGGTTGAAAAAGGCATTAGAAAATCTAGATAAATAAAGAGGTTTTGCAAATGGAATATCAAGTAGGAGATATTGTGAGAACGAAGAAACAACATCCTTGTGGAAGTAAATTATGGGAAGTAACAAGAGTGGGAGTAGACTTTAAATTGAAATGTCAAGGATGTGGACATGTGGTTGTATTACCAAGGGAAAAAGCTTTAAAAGTTATAACCAAGAAAATGGAAACCGGGAAGGCATAGCCTTCCCGGTTTGAGGTCTTATTTTATGTGCTTTTTGATATTGAAATATGTAAACTTTTGTGTTACAATTATTGCAAATGCTAGGCTTAGCATTTACCAGATGAATATCAGGTAAAATAAAAAAGGAGGTAATGAAACAACTGTAACTATTGACCATATTGGAAAGATTGAGAAATAATTAAATTCAATCCTTTTCCAAGCAAATTTTTGCATTAGAAAGGAATGTGAGAAAATATGGTAAAAGTGACCCCAAAAACGTATCGGACAGTATTCAAATTGCTCGAAATGATGGAAGAAAAAGGACAAGAAGTTCCTGATTTTTCACTGGAAATGGAGTTAGAGGAGGCTGTAAAATTCTTCTCTAAGTTGTTGAAGGAGGATTCAAACAATGAGGTAGTGTTTGAACTGCAACATGAAAAAGAGGTAAAAGAAGTCGCTAAAAAAGAGACCGAGATTTTAACTGCTCCTAAGCAGAAAGAAAGAGAAATACACTCTGCTAGAAGGAAACCAGTGATGCAAGACAAAATAATAGAGATCCTTAAGTATGAGGGAACAGCCACGGTGCCTCAAATGATGGAAAAGACACAATTAAGTAGAAATACCATAAAGTCAGCATGTACTCAGTTGTTAGAAAAGGGCATCATTAAAAGACCTAGAAGAGGGATGTATGAGCTTGTTGATAACTCTGAACTGGAAGTGCAAAATCAAAAGGAAGAACCTCAAGAAGATTCTGAAGAAAGACAATCTTCCGAGCAATTAGAAATGGAAGAGTTGAGGAGTAGTTCTGAAGATTCTGTAAAGCAGGAAGAAAATGGAGAACATGAGGCTCCATGTGCAGGTTTAGCTCCGGAAAAGCAAGAAGAACCTCAATTACCAGAAGGTAAAAAGCAAAACCAAAGAAATCATACAGGAGCAAAATGCAAAGAGTTATTTACAAATTGGAAATACTATGATGTAGTGGATTATATTTTCACAAAGAGTGCTTTTACTGTTGAGAGGTTAAGAAAAAGCTTATCAACGAAATCGAACGAGATTGTGGAAGTGATACAGTTAGCGTTAAAGGAGGGCTGCATTACTGAAACAGAACAGGATGGACGATATAAGGTGGAAGATATTTTCCGGTTATACTATTTTTTACTCAAAACCAATCGACCGATACCATATTCTAAGATTTTAGCAGACTTTCGAGGAAAGCCGGATGTATTAGAAAGTTTGTTAAAGGAGAGTTGTGAAAAAGGGATGGTGAGAGGACGAAACATACATGAGACGATGTGTTATGAAGCAATAAAATAAAATTTTATAAAGTTGTTTGAAAACCTAAAAAGGCAGGTGTGAGATAACACCTGCCTTTGTCGTAAAATAGAAGAGTAAAAAATTTAAATATATTGTTCTATTATTTTCCAAACTTCATCTTCATAGATTTTTCGTTCAGAAGAAAAAGGTAGAGTTGGAATGTCACCGATGGGATTTAATTGCTTTTGTAAATCTTTTACAGTAGTATCCACTTTTGTGATAGCTATTTTATCAGCTTTGTTTGCTAATATTAAACAAGGCAAACCAGAAGAAATAATATATTGATACATTAGTTTATCATTAGCAGTTGGACTATGTCTAATATCTATTAAAAAGATAATAAGAGATATTTCTTCACGATGAAATAAATAATTTTCTATAAATTTTCCAACTTGTTCTTGCTCTTTTTTAGACATTTTGCTGTAACCATATCCCGGTAAGTCTACAAAATAAAACTGGTCATCCATATTATAAAAGTTAATTTGTCTCGTTTTACCAGGTTCACTACTGGTTCTAGCTAATTTTTTTCGATGAATCATCGTATTTACAAAGCTAGATTTTCCAACATTAGATTTTCCAACTAATACAATTTCAGGTAATCCTTGGCTTGGGTATTGTTTTGGTCCTACTGCCGATATTTCAAATTTAGGGTTTTTAATCAACATAAATTTTCTCCTTTATAATTTTATATTTATATATTAACATACAACTAGAATTTTTTCAAATATAAAGCATATGGATTAATGAAAAGGGAGTTATTTCATGCGAAAAACTCCCTTTTTTGTAACTCAATTTGTAAGTTTAATGGTAACAGTTTCAATTTTATACATCTTCTCTTACAATGAGGTCATCGGGAATTTGACAGTTAATTAAATATAAAATCGATATAAGCATTGAAAGTGCTTAATTTTTTTGTCAAATTTTCC
>CALXCD010000004.1 GCA_944386715.1 uncultured Clostridia bacterium | reverse complement strand
TAAGTACAACACTTGACTTTTATGTACATCCACTACTTTCTCATAATAGAAAAGCTGGATATGCACTAGAAAACTTATTATTACCAACAAGGTCTTAATTTTACTTTTTTCTAATTTTCACAAATTACAAATTTTCACGATATAAAAAAAGTAAAAAACTTTGAGATTTTATATCTCTTTCCCAAAAGTTTTTTACTTGAAGATTTTTATAAAAATTATAAATTTATAGCAAATTTTTTATTGAATTTTTATTAGAATTTCGGGCATTTGAGGTGATTATTTTACCCAATTTTTACCCAATTTGACATAATAATGCCATTTTTAAGCATTATTGCAACCAATTTTTAAGCAATAAAAAATCACTAAAACCGTTACAGTTCTAGTGATATATACTTTGGTTGCGGGGGTAAGACTTTGGACTACGTGCCTTCGGGTTATGAGCATTTTTATCTATTATCTATCTTTTTTCTAATTCAATTATTATTAAACTTCAATACCACAATATTTCAAATAATTCATTTTAGTCCTTTATAAATCAAAAATATTATTTTATAATATATCTATAAAACAATTATATTAGGTTATAGTAAAATAAAATATAAGGAGGTAACTTATGATTGGCAATCCTGTAGACTATAATAAGAAATACAATAATACTTCTTCTATAAGAGGTAAAGCAAAATTAGATATATCATTAAAAACCTATTTAAAACTCTTAAGCGGAAAAAATGTATTAGATTTAGGAATTGGAGAAGGACAGAATTCTATTCCTTTGTCAGAGCTTGGCTATCATGTTACTGGCGTTGATTATTCTACAAAAGCATTAGATATTTGTAGAAATAATTCTTCTAATATAAAATTAATACATGACGATATTAGAAATTTTATTATCGAAAAAGATAAATATGATTTAATATTATCTGCCGGAGTATTACATTTTTTACATAAGGATGATGTCAATCATATCATCAAAGAAATCAAAAGTAATTTAAAACCAAATGGACTTGTATATATAAGTGTATTTTCCGAAAAAGATCCTGGTTTAAATAAAAAAGAAAATAATATTGATTTTGATAGATTAGATCATAATATTTTTCATAACCGTTTAGAAAATACTTATATAAGTTATTTTTCAAGAAATGAAATACTAAAACAATTTTCTGATTTTACTACTATTTTGGTTTCAGATGAATATAGTTTAGACTTCTTTCATGGTAATCCACATTATCATGGAATCATTAAATATATTGGAAAAAAGGAGAAATTCTAAATGCAAGAAAAGGAACTAAAAAAATACGAAGAAATTGGAAATTGGGACTTCTCAGATATACAATATATCGTAGAACAGGAAAGCTCTTGGGATTTTTATAAAGAAATAGCAAAATATTCCAATAAAAATTCATTACTATTAGATTTAGGCACAGGTGGTGGTGAAAAAGTTCTATCTCTAATGCCAGAAGCAGGAATGATAATTGCAACTGACTTTTCCTCTAAAATGATTGAAACAGCTAATAAAAACAAAGAAAATTTTCCTAATAAAAATATCAAGTTTGTAACGATGGATAATCTTAACATGAAATTTCCTAATAACTTATTTGATATTGTAACTGCAAGACACACTATAATTGATGCTGTTCAAATATATGATTGTTTATCTAATAATGGTATACTTATCCTTGAAGGTGTAGATAAATTTGATTGTTGGGAATTAAAAACTCTCTTTAATAGAGGTCAAGCATTTAATGATAAAATTTCAATCTGTCAAAAAGATTATGAGGATATAAAAAATGCCGGATTTTCTAAAGTACATTTGGAAAAAATAATTCAATATGAGTATTATAAAACTGAAAATGATTTATTGGCTTTACTTCTTAAAACTCCTATTTTAGATGATTTCTCAGAATTAGATATCTCTTCTAAAAATCAAATTGAAAAAGATTTATTTGATACTTATGTATCTACTCATACTACTGAAAAAGGAATTGAACTAAAAAGAGTTTTATATGGTATTGTTGCACAAAAATAATGATAGAGGTGTTTTATGGATAAATTTAAAGAAATAAGACCCATTGTTTTAGGTCTTGCAATCAAAAATAATAAATTATTAGTCAGCGAAGGATATGATAATATAAAAAACCAAACTTTTTATAGGTGTTTAGGCGGAGGAATAGAATTTTTAGAGAAAAGTTCTGATGCCTTAAAAAGAGAATTTAAGGAAGAAATTGGATCAGATATTATCCTAAAAGATTTTCTTGGTATATCTGAAAATATTTTTACATATAAAGGTAAAAAAGCTCACGAATTAATATTATTTTATTCTATTGATATATCAGATTATGATTATCAAGATGAATATCACATTATTGATGGAAAAGAAGATTATAAGGCAAAATGGATAGATATTCATGAATTTAAAGACAAGAAAAAAATATTATATCCAGAAGAAGTATTTAAGTATCTTTAAAACATATCCCCTACCATACATTTGTTAAACTTGCACTTGTATAGTAGGGGCTTTCTAAAAGTAAATCCTATCATTTATATTACTAAAAATATGTAAAGGCTACACTTTATTCTAAAAACTCTTGTCTTAATTCCTTTCCATCTATTTCAATCACAAAAAAGTCTGCGCCCTTTTGTATCATACTAGACAATAATGGACAAATTCCTAATTTCACTTCAGAAGTAAGTTTATAAGCATCGCAAAGAAATCCTAAATTTTCTTTTCTAATTCCATAAACTTGATATTCTTCTTTATCTAAAATATGTTTTCTAACTTCTTCGGCTGCTTTTTTAGATAAGAAAAGAGGAATTATTTTTTTATTTTTATCTGGTAATATAAAATAATTTCCGGTTGTCATTTCAGAATCCTTATCTATCTCCATGATACACCAAAATGGTTTCCCTACTGTTTCTTTATCTGGTAAGAGAACTCTTTTGATGTCCATTGCTGCTATTTGGCATATATTGGGTAATTCTTTGGTGGTGATTGTTTTTATATTATAATGATTGGCATATTGCTCGGCTGTCGGTCTATATCCGTTTTGAGCTACCATGATTCCTTGTACTCCTGGGCAGTCCATTAATTTCCCATAAAATTCACTCACATCTCTTTTTTCTACTGGTGCTTGATAGTCTTTACATTCTATTGCTATTTTGTGTATATTTTTAGCTACTTTCATTTCATAATAGACATCAAATTCATGTTTTACTCCTGAGTTTCCTTCATAAAAATAATTTTTTCTTACATCTACATCTTTCATTTCTTCATTACTTAATAATTTTTCATATACAAATTGGATAAATCCTTCTAATGTTGCTCCTTGTTTCATTTTTCCTCCTCCCTTATATTTATAAAGATAATTTTTATTTTTGTTCTGGATTTGTTTAATCTTTCTTTTTTCTTTCATGAATTCATTCAAATAATTCTATTTTCTTTTATTCTTCTGTTGGATCCATTGGGATAATCCTTCCATATTTATCTTGTTTAGCAAGTTTATTTTGTAGAATGATAAGTCGTATTTCTTGGATTAGTAATTCTTTTTCTTCTTCTTTAATATCTAATTCATAAGTTAGCACTTCCCAAAAGTCTTGTTCCATTTCTAACACAAAATCTAATCTTTTTGCCATGGCTTGTACTATAATTCTATGTATTAAAGTAATTTCTTCTTTTTGTTCTAGTATTTGTTCTGGTGAAAATCTAGTATCTAAAAAATTTTTATTATAATCTTGTGGTATTTCATTTTGATAATAACTGATATCTATTCTTAATTCTAATGGTTTTTTATAATACAAATTAATTAATTTGGCTTTTGCCATATGGCATAATTGGTTGATACACTTTTGAGTATTATATCCGATATTTTGTGTAACAAATCCACCTTGCGACCATATAGATTCATATATATCTTGTTGATAATCTTCTATTTCTTGCGGATTGCATTGATGTGTGATGCAAAAATTTCTTACGATATATTGAATCTTTTTTTGTAATATTTCTTTATTTTCTTGAAAAAATTTTTCTTCCATTTTTGTGTTTGGATTGAATTGAATTTTTTTATTATGCCTTATTCCTTGTTGATACATTTTTCTAATCCTTGCTTTTTTATCACTATATTTGATAAATTCTCTTATTTCTAATTCGTATTGTTTTAATATATTTTTTAGTTCTTCTTCTTGATATTCTTTTTTTCCATATTTATATAGGTTTTCTATGTCAAATAGGCACATTTGTACTTTTTGTTTTATCTCTGCATTGCTTACTATTACTTTTTTTACTTTTCCTTTTTTTAAATTTTCATATTGTATTTTAGTAATTCCTAATAGTTCTAAAATGATTTCTTTATCATATGGCTCTTTTTGTAATATTTCTTGTAATTCTCTTAAGCTACATTTTTGCTTTTGTATGATTGTTTTACATGTTTTCATAATTTCTTTTTTATCTTTTTGGGTATATAAATAGATTCTAATTTTTTTTATTTTTTGATTTTCTAGATTTCTAATTTTTTCTATTGGTTCTCTAAATATCTTTGCAATTTGTTTTGAATTATAACAATATTGTTGCTTTATTTTTTGAATATCTTCTGAATAAATATAGGATTTAAATCGATAATTTTCCTGAATTTCTTTGTTTAATAGTTTTTTCACTGTTTCGTTTTTTATCTGATATGTTTCATTTTTTTTAATCTTTGCTAATTGTTGATAACTAATATTGAAAAAAATTCTGATTTCCATATCACCAATTTTATATTTCTTTTGTATTTTTTTGACTAATTCTTGATTGATATTTTTTCCGTTTTTTACATCTTTTTTTATTAACTTTTGAATTTTTTGCAGTTCATCCATTGTATATAATTTTACTTTTACTTTTCCCTTTTGCTCTCTTATTTTATGTCTTGCCATTTCTTTTAGTTGAAACTTATCTGCTAACTTTTGTATTTTGATATCCATCATTTGAGAAATTTCAAATAATTTTTTTGCCTCTATGAAACCATTATGGACTATTTTTTCATTTGCTATCATGTTTTCTCGAATTTGTGATTTCATTTCTTCCCTCCTACTTTTTTATTTAACGTTAAAAGACCAAAATTCACCTATGTTTTTTCATAGGTATTTTGGTCTTTCATTGGTATCATTATTTAATTATTCTACTTTTATGTCGAATTCCCTTCTTTTTCGTCATACTATTAGTGTTACTTTTTTATTGGATAATTCCTCCTCCTAAAACAATACCATCTTTATCATAAAATACAACAGATTGTCCTGGTGTAATGGCTCTTTGTGATTCTGCAAATTCTACTTTTACATTTTCTTTTTCCAATGTCACTGTTGCTAAGGCTTCTTTTGCTCGATATCTAATTTTTGCATAACAAGAAATGCTATTTTCTTTTGGCTCTACTATCCAATTCACGTGATTTGCATATAATATTTTACGATATAATTCTTGTTCTTCACCTACCATCACTTCATTTTTTTGCGGATTTAATCCGCGTTACATATAGTGGTTTTGCATACGATATTCCTAATCCTTTTCTTTGTCCTATTGTATAATTTATTAACCCTGTATGTTTTCCTAAAATTTCCCCGTTTTTTAAAACGATATTTCCGGTTTTTGGCTTTTCTTTTAAGTATTTTTCTAAAAAACATGTATAATTATTATCTGGAATAAAGCATATTTCTTGGCTATCTTTTTTTTCTGCTACTTCTAATCCATTTTCTTGGGCAAGTTTTCTTATTTCTATTTTATCTGTATAATCTTTTAAGGGAAATATGATGTGTGATAACATCTCTTTAGGAATGGTATATAAAAAGTAAGTTTGGTCTTTTTTCTCTTCTTTTGATTTTTTTAAAACATATTGCTGATATTTTTCAGAATATTCAATATTAGCATAATGACCTGTTGCGATATACTCACATCCTAATTTTTGCGCTATTTGATAGAACACCCCAAATTTCAAATATTTATTACATTGTACACAAGGATTTGGTGTTCTTGCTTTTTGATATTCTTCTATAAAGTTGTCTATTACTTTCGTTTTAAAGATTTCTTTATTGTCTATGGTATGATGTTCTATTTCTAATTTTTCACATACTTTTTTAGCATCTTCTACTGTTTTGTTTGGTTTATTTTCCTCTGCTTCCCATAATTTCATCGTACATCCGGATTACTTCATATCCTGCTTTTTTTAATAGGATGGCTGATACGGAACTATCCACTCCTCCACTCATACCAAGTAATATCCTTTTTTTCTTTTCCATTATTTGCTTCCCTTCTTTTTAATTTCCTATTGGTGCATAATTGTCTGTTACTATTTCTTTATCTGTTGTGAAATCTGTCACTTCATTTTGTAGTAGCTCTGCATATTCTTCTCTTTTTTCTTCTGCTATAGTAGGATTTCCTTTTATTCCCACTAAAATTAAATTTTGAACCGTTTGTTTTTCTATATCATGAACTTGGAATATTTTTACTTCATCAAATACTTTTTGATAAGTTGCATATTCATATTGGATAAAGTCTGCATCATCCCCTTCTAAAGAAGAGATGATATTGGTGATAACAACTCCATTTTCATTTAGACAATTTCTGGCATTTATCATTGCCTCAACAGTTGTTAATTCAAATGGTGCATTTAGTCCTTTGAAAGCATCTATTAGGATACAATCATATTTATTTTCAGTCGTATTTAAATAGCTTCTTCCATCTTGATGATAGATTTTTAAGTTTTTGTTTTGTGTATCTAATCCAAATTCTTCTTGTGCTAATTGTGTCATTTTACTATCTATTTCTACTACATCTATTGTTTTTTCTGGGTATTTTTTTAAGTAATGCATGGGATAGGTATAGGCTGCTCCCCCAATCATTAATGTGTTTTTTGTTTGGCTATTAAAAACTTCTGCCAAATCGTAATAATATAAATATTTTGCTCCCATTTCTCCTGTATTTTCATTTATATAGGATTCTCTTCCGGTGTCTACTTGCAATGTTTTAAAAGTAGTATCTTCGTTTTTTGCTTGTAATACCCAAATTCTACTATACTCTGAGTCTACATCTTGGATAATTTCAGGATGATTTTTTTCAAATAATATTTTTCCTAATATAGGAAATGTGATTAAACATATCGTTACTAATATAATAATAGCATAATATTTTTTTGTTTTATGTGGATATAACATGATAGATATTAGTAATAATAGAATGGTAACTCCTAATACAATAGTTCTTACTCCAAATGTCGGAATTAAGAAAAAACCTGCTAGAAAAGTTCCTACTATACTTCCAATGGTGGATAAAGACGATGTTTTCCCTGATATTTTGCCTACTTCTTCTAATTCTTTATCTTTTAGCCTTACTGCATATGGAGATACAATCGCTATTACAAAGCTTGGCATTCCAAAAACAACTGCTGCTGCAATAAAGGCAACTACCACTAAATTTCCTGACAGTTTTACTAAATTTTCTACTAATATGGTTTCCATGATAGGAATTAAGCTGGTAAAAATAGCTCCTAATAAAATGAAATTGGATAGGATTCCAATTTCTGGTTTTTTGTCTGCAAATTTTCCTCCTATCCAATATCCTAAACTCATGCTAGTTAGCATAACCCCTATAATGGTTGTCCAAATTAGATTGGAACTTCCTACATATGGTGATAAAACTCTTGCAGCTACTAATTCTAATATCATCCCAATAGCACCACATAAAAACACGCTTATTTCTAGTTTATATTTTCTCATTTTTTTCCTTTCTTGGTGTAGTTCCAGGTTTGAATGCCAAGTTTTTGGCATTCAAACCTGGAACCATTGACAATTAATCTAATTTTATATGTACATCTTTTAATTGTTGTTGACTTACTTGAGATGGTGCTCTCATTAATAAATCTCTTGCTCTTTTATTTTTAGGGAATGCTATTACTTCTCTAATATTTTGAGAATTTGCAATTAGCATTATCATTCTATCTATTCCTGGTGCTGCTCCAGCATGTGGTGGTGTACCATATTGGAAGGCATTATATAATGCTCCAAATCTATTTTTTACATCTTCTTCTGTATAACCTGCTATTTCAAATGCTTTTACCATGATTTCAGGATTATGATTTCTTACTGCTCCAGATGCCATTTCATATCCATTACATACTAAGTCATATTGATAAGCTAGTATTTCTAAAGGATTTTTGTTTTGTAAGGCTTCTAATCCTCCTTGTGGCATTGAAAATGGGTTATGACTAAAGTCTATGGTTCCTTCATCTGATAGTTCATACATTGGAAAATCTACAATAAAGCAGAATCTATATACATCTTTTTCTAATAAATCTAGTCTTTTTCCAAGTTCTATTCTGATTAGTCCTGCTATTTTTTGTGCTTTTTCAAATTCATCTGCAATAAAGAATATACTACATCCATTTTCAGCATGATATTCTTTTTCTAAGCTTTGTTTCATTTCCTCTGTAATGAATTTTGCAATTCCTCCTGTTATTTGTCCGTCTAGCTCTATTTTGGTCCATGCAAGCCCTTTTGCACCTACTTCGTCTGTTGTCGCATATTCTACCATTTTATCAAAGAATTTTCTTCCTTGTTCTGCTCCTTTTGGTACTACAATTGCTTTTACTGTTTTATTTTTAAAAGCATTAAACTCTGTTTTTTCAAATAATTTTGTTACATCTTGTATGATTAATGGATTTCTTAAATCTGGTTTATCAATTCCATACTTTTCCATTGCTTCTTTGTATGGTATTTTTAGAAATGGTCCTTTATCTACTTTCCAATTGGTGAATTCTTCAAATGTTTCTGGTATTACTTTTTCTATTACTTTGAAAACATCTTCTTGTGTTGCAAAGCTCATTTCAAAGTCTAATTGATAAAACTCTCCTGGTGCTCTATCTGCTCTTGGGTCTTCATCTCTAAAACATGGTGCTATTTGATAATATTTATTAAATCCTGCTACCATTAGTAATTGTTTAAATTGTTGTGGGGCTTGTGGTAAGGCATAAAATTCTCCCGGATTTAGCCTACTTGGTACTAAGTAATCTCTCGCACCTTCTGGAGATGAGTTAGCAAGTATTGGTGTTTGCACTTCTGTAAATTCTAGTGCGTCCATTTTATCTCTTAATGTTTTTAATATTTTAGAACGAAGTAGTATATTTTGATGTAATTTTTCATTCCTTAAATCTAAAAATCGGTATTCTAGTCTTAAATCTTCTCTTACTTCTTGGTCTGTATTGATTTCAAAAGGAAGTACATTTTTGCATTTTCCTAATGTTTCTATTTTTTCAGCAACGACTTCTATTTCTCCTGTTGCAATTTTTGTATTTTTGTTGCTTCTTTCCACAACTTTTCCGTATGATGTGGATACAACTTTCTGTATTTATTTCTTTTACTTCTTCTTGTAATTTTTCATCTTGAATTGTAATTTGTGTAATTCCAAATTCATCTCTTAAATCTATAAATACCATTCCACCTAAATTTCTTATTTTTTGTACCCATCCAGCAAGTTCTACTGTTTGTCCTATGCTTTCTTTTTTTAACTCTCCACATGTTTTTGTTCTATACATTGCAATCTCCTCCGCTTCTTTTTTCTTACTCATATTACCATATTTTCCAAGATTTTTCAATGGATTATGGTAAGAAAATAGGGAATCAGGTATTATCTGATTCCCTTTGAGGTTTACTAGTTCCTGCTTGCCACCTCCAATATATTGCTAATGGATAAAATGTGGCTTTGCATGATTTCAATTTGGTTTGCATATTGCGGATAATGCAACATTCCATACTTACACATAGGAACCATATAGTCCCTATTTTCATTGGTGTAAGCAATTAATCTTTCTTTGCTTGCATTTGCCAAAAAAGTACATGTGTGAACTCTGTTAGAAAGTTTTTCTAGCAATGCTCTTGGATTTTCTTGAATACCCTGATAGTACTGGTCTAATGGTTTATTTTTATCAGAAACTATTCTTATTACTTTTATTACTTCTTTGTCAATTCCATAATTTCTGATAAGTTCTTCCCCTTTTTCTGGTAAATTACACTTTTGAGGTATCTCATGCATTAATGCCGCTGCATATGTTTGATCATCGTCAATTCCTAATGCCATAAGATAAGAACATACCCTAAGTGGATGAATTATGAATGGGTCTCCACTTGTACGGGTTTGGTTTTCATGATATTTTTGAGCAATAAATAATGCTTTATAAGTATTTGGCATATTATTTCTAGAAGCTCCTTCTATAAAATGAATGCTCTTCTTATATTCCTCCGTTTCGTCTGTTATTACTTCCTGCATGTTTAAGATAGATGCCAAAGATTCGCAAACTGATACAATTAAATTTTTAAGAATGGTTATTGTGTTGGAGAATTCTGGATACCTTATTTTTCCTTCCGAACATAAAGGATATATATATTGTTTCGTTTCCAGTATATATTTCCGCTTTCTTTTTTCATCAAATACTTGCATGGTACTACAATTATTTGCTCTATCTGCAATTTTTATTAAGGTTGCTTTCCAGTTTAAAAGAATCTGTTGGAAATATTCCTCTGGTTGATATATTTTATCCCAAGGAAATTTTTTGTTTTTTGGTGGTTTAGAAAGTATTCTTACTATTTGTAATACTTCCTCATCTAGTGCATATTGTTCCACCAATTCTTTTCCTTTATTGGGAAGTTTGCAATCTTCTATCACATCATGCAAGATTGCTGTTGCATAAAGGATATCACATTCTTTTCTTATCCACTCTTTACTTTTTTGAGGATACCATTCTTGTAAAACTTGCTCTATATTTAAGAGCATGAGTGTTTTGCATACCATTAATGGATGTATGATATATGGTTCTCCTGCATCCCGATATTGCCCATCATGATATTTTACTGCTAATGTCAATGCGATTACTGTATTCCGCATTTTATTTTTAGTTGCATATCCTTTTATAAAATTATATTCTTTTTTCCACCGCTCTAAACTAGCCTTTTCTGACATATTGTCTTTAACCTCCTTCTATAAATTTTAGGTTTTCAAGATTCGACATTATTATACTTCCTTTTTTATCTTATGTCAATTCGGATGAAAATTTTCTCTTTCGTAATTATATTTATTGACCTTTTTTGGGGTTCATGTTATGATATTTTTGAGGAGTTGAAAAAAAAATGAAACAACCTGAATTTGATTTTTATGATAAAACTAGTTTGAAATCTTATAATTTAGAAAAAACAATGAGATATCAATTAAATATGTTGGATACTTTAGATGTTTTTACCAGAAAACATTGTGAAAATGTTGCAAGTTTAACTTGTCGTTTATGCGAATATTTGCATTGTAATAAAGGATTTACAGAATATTGTACTATTTGTGCCTATTTACATGATATTGGGAAATTATTTATTCCTCCTTCCATTTTGCAAAAGCCTGGCAGATTGACGGATGAAGAATTTGAAATCATGAAGACACATACCACTATTGGCTATGATATGTGTATGAAAGATTTAAAATTAAGACCTTATGCAGCAGGTCCCATTTATCATCATGAAGCATTAGATGGTAGTGGCTATCCTCGTGGTTTAACAAAAAAAGATATTCCTTATGAAGGTCAGATTATTCGTGTAGCTGATGAATATGATGCTATTGTTAGTAAAAGGCAATATAAATCACATATTGGTATTTCTGATACTTTGAAAATCTTAATTGAAAATACGAAACCCCATGAACCGGTTTCCAAAGCTTCTGCATTACAAGAAATTGGTGAAAATGCAAAATTAGGGAAAGATAATTCTATTATTGTAAGAACTCTATTTAAAGTTGTCATTGACGATATTGGCTATGAAATCACCTGTACTCAGGCATATGTTGATAACTTAAATGAAGAATTAAAAAGATTTGAACAGATTGAAAAATATAGAAAAAAAATGGAAAATGCTAAAAGAGAAAAAGATAAAAATTACTATTTAGAGGGTATTAAAATATTATTAAAACCGGAAGAGACTTTAGAAAATTACCAAGAAGTTCATAAAGAATATCAAGAGGCTTATGAAACCAGAAAAGCTATGATTGATAATTTATATCATGAGATAAAGATTATTAAAAAATTAAAAGTATAGAGGAGCTGTTATAGCTCCTCTTCACGTTCTTAGTTTGTAGTTATTGTGCAATATTGTTTTTTTAATTATAAAAAATTGGATTTTTATATCTAAAAAACTATTCTTCAAGTCCAAAGCTTACTCCTAGTGCATTGTTTACTTGATTAATTATTTTTTCGTCATCTATGTGACCTATTTTTTCTTTTAGTCTACTTTTATCAATTGTTCTAATTTGTTCTGTTAATACAACAGAATTACTTTTTAGTCCACAATTAGCTGAATCTATTTCAATATGTGTTGGTAATTTATTTTTTCCTGTCTGTGAAGTAATTGCTGCCGCAATAACAGTTGGGCTATATTTATTTCCCATATCATTTTGAATAATTAAGACTGGTCTTATTCCTCCTTGCTCTGAGCCAACTACAGGACTTAAATCTGCATAAAACATATCTCCTCTTTTTATTACCATTTTCTTCACTCCTACTATTGTTATATTGTCAAGTGTGTGTTTTATTTTAAATATTAGTTTAAAGTAAAGAAAAATATTCTTTTATATTTCTTTGATTACTGATAGACGGTTAAACGCAATTGTATTTTCCTGAAGATTATTTAACTTTACCTCATTATATAATATGTAAACCGTCGTTTTTTTGCTAGCATCTTTTATTTCCATTTTAGTGGGATTTCCTGTTTTTTTATCTAATGTTAAAGTTCTATATCTAGAATTATTATTTGCATTCTTACATTCTACTTGTAATATAATTTCATTTTCTTTTTCTTCAAAATTTGCATTTTCATTTTTTTTGTATTCTTCTATAAAACTTATTAAATCTAAGCAATTGTCTTCCATAAATTCATAGTTTTCTATGATTTTTGTTAGGTTTAGATTACTATTTTCGATTTTTAGTTGGTTTTTATTTTTTATTAATTTTATTCCTTTTATATTTTCTGGTTCTATTATTTCCTGTGTTATCATATCTGGTTTTATGTATTTTTGTTTCATTTTATATTTATTTTTATTTTTATTGCTTGTTACTTCTACTTCTATTTGTACTTCATAAGAGTTAATATCTAAAATATAATTCACAATTTCTTGACTAGTAGTATTATTTCCAATTTTCAAATTTTTAGCCGTATTTTTATGAAAAAATATAAAATAAATTGCAATACCAACTATTATCAGAATTCCGATGAAAAGTATTATTTTTTTCTTATTCAAATGATTTTCCCCCTTTAAAATAATGAAAAAAGCTTTATCTAAATAAAGCTTTTCATTTCATATATATTCTATTGTTTTTCAAAATATTCTTCTAGCACCTTTAATAATTCTGTTTCTGTTTGAATATTATTTACTATTCTTCTTATTTCACTTGAATTTTTCATATTTTTTGTATACCAGGCGATTTGTTTTCTTAATTCTCTAATTGCTACTTCTCCCTTATTTTCTACCGCTAGTTGGATATGTTTTTGAATCACTTTCCATTTTTCTTGATCGGTTGGCTCTGGCAATTTTTCTCCTGTTTCTAAAAAGTGTATTATTTTTTGGAATATCCAAGGATTTCCGAAACTTCCTCTTCCTATCATAACTCCATCCACACCTGTATATTCAAACATATGATAGCAGCTTTCCTCATCTATAATATCTCCATTTCCAATGACAGGTATCGATACTGCTTCTTTTACTTTTTTTATTATCTCTAAATCTGCTTTTCCACTATAAAATTCTGTTCTTGTTCTTCCATGAACTGTAATAGCACTAATTCCTACTTGTTCTGCTATTTTGGCTACTTCTTCTGCAACAATATGTTCTTTATCCCATCCTTTTCTAATTTTTAAAGTTACTGGTACTGTTGCATTTTTTACCACAGTTTCCATGATTTGTTTCGCTAATTTTAAATCTAATAATAATTTACTACCATCCCCGTTTTTTACAACTTTAGGTGCCGGACATCCCATATTGATGTCAATCATATCTGCAATTGGATTTAAATATCTTGTTGCATAAGCCATTGCTTCAATGTCACTTCCAAAGATTTGAAAACTAATAGGTCTTTTTTCACCTTGTGTATTTAGTAATTTTTTTGTTTTTTCATCTTGATAAAAAATAGCTTTACTACTAGCCATTTCTGTACATACAAGTCCTGCTCCAAAAGATTTACATATCATTCTAAAAGGCAGGTCTGTTACACCTGCCATGGGAGCTAATATTAAGTTATTTTCTAATGTGACATTTCCTATTTTTAATTTTTTTAAATACTTCACTTTTATACACTCCATTTTTTATTATATAACTAATCACATTTATTTTACAAAAATAGTTTTCTGCCTTTTTCCACTAATATTTAATAAGATTCCGATTCCAATGAAATTTGTTATCATTGAGCTTCCTCCATAGCTAATGAAAGGAAGTGGTACTCCTGTAATAGGCAATAGTCCCATTACCATTCCTATATTTTCTATTACGTGAAATAAAAATATTCCTGTAATTCCAGAAGCAATTAATGTTCCTGTTGTATCCTTTGCTGTTTTGGCAATATAAATACATTTGGTAATTAAATATACAAATATAATTATGATACTACCTGCTACTACAAATCCCATTTCTTCCCCTATAACAGAAAAAATAAAATCTGTTGTTTTGGGATATAAGAAACCTAGTTGTGTCTGATTTCCTTTTAATAATCCCATTCCTGTTAATCCTCCTGCTCCTATTGCTAATTGAGATTGAAGGATATTATATCCTGCTCCTCTTGGGTCAGATTCTGGGTTTAAAAAGATGTCTATTCTTGTTTTGGCGTGTTCTGGTAAAATGAAAAAATATAGTAATGGTACAGCAATAACAATTAATAATATAGAACCTATAATATATTTTTTATCAATACCTGCTGTTAATAGCATTAATGCTGTTGCCACAATAAATGCAATTGCAGTTCCATAATCTGGTTGTTTGACAATCAAAAGTACAGGAAGTCCTACTACTGCTAAAACGATTAATAATTTAGTTGGTTTATTGATTTGTGTTTTTCCTTTTTGTTGTATTTTTGATATCGTAAATGCTAAAAATAATATGACAAAGATTTTAGCAAATTCTCCTGGTTGGAAAGAGAAAAATCCAATATTAAACCAGCTACTTGCTCCATTAATTGGCTCTGTAAATAATACCCCTATTAGTAAAAGGATGAAGAGTCCATATAATCCTGGTGAAATTTTGACTAGAAATTCATAGTCAATTAGCATGACAATGACCATTACAATAATGCTAACACAAAACCATATTAATTGTTTTTTAAAATCATCATATTCTGTTTCTTGGGTAGCAGAAAATAGTGCAACCATTCCAATAATAGATAGAATAATTGCAGCTATTAAAATTCCCCATTCCATATTTTTTAATTCTCTTTTTCTCATTAAATCCTCTTTTTCCTTTTATTTTTTTGATTTAATTTCTTCTTTTGCGCTTTCTTTTTTACTGCCTTTTTCTTTATTTTCTTTTATTTGTGTTATTTTTTCTTCATTTTGTTCTTCTTTTTCTTTTGGTTGTTTTTCTAGTTGTTCTTCTTTTTGATTTTTATCTTCTTCTTTTTCTTGGTTCTCTTTTTTGGTTTGTTCTTTTATTTCTTTCTTATTTTCTTGTTTGTCTTGTTTTTCCTCCTGTTTTTTATCTTCCTTCTTTTCTTGTTCTTCTGTTTTACTATTTTGTTTTTCAATTTGCTTTTCTTCTTTTTTTGTATTTTCTATTTTTCTTGCCTCATTTTTGATATTGATAATTGGTATGTTAGCATATAAGGCAGGTGCTCCATTAGTTCCATCTTCATTTTCTTTGTTGGTTAGTCTTACATCTATTGCACTTTCATCTACATCTATATATTTTTTTATTACTTCTATAATTTCTTGTTTCATTAATTCTAAAAAGTCAGCTGATACATTTGCTCTGTCTTGCATTAATACTAAATGCAATCTCTCTTTTGCTGCTTCTCTTGAATTGGCTGGTTTATTATTTTGTTTCTTGTTAAATTTATTTAAAAATTTCATTATGTTTTCAAACATTGTCCTTATTTACCTCCAATTGTATTGAGGACTTTTCCTCTTGCTATTTTATTGTTTTTTAAATAGTCTTTTTATTCTTGCAAAAAAACCTTTTTCTCTACCTGGTATAGTAACTTCTATTTTTTCACCTAATACTCTTTTGGCAATTTCTATATAAGCTTTTCCTGATGGTGCTCTTCTATTTTGAATAACAGGTTCTCCCTTATTGGTTTGTGTAATTATGTATTCATCATCTGGAACGACACCAATTAGGTCTATAGATAATAAATCTACGATATCATCTACATCCATCATTTCACCTTTTTTTACCATATTAGGTCTAATTCTATTGATAACTAATTCTGGATTTTTGATTTCAGATGATTCTAATAATCCAATAATTCTATCTGCATCTCTAATTGCTGATATTTCTGCTGTTGTTACTACAATGGCACGATTTGCTCCCGCTATTGCATTTTTGAAACCTTGTTCTATTCCTGCTGGACAATCTATTAATATATAATCAAATTCTTCTTTTAGTTTGTTTACAAGATTTCTCATTTGTTCTTCATTTACTGCGCTTTTATCTCTCGTTTGGGCTGCTGGTAGTAGGTATAATTCTTTAAATCTTTTATCTTTTATTAGAGCTTGTCTTAATTTACATTTTTCTTCTACAACGTCTACAATGTCATATACTATTCTATTTTCTAATCCCATAACAACGTCTAAATTACGTAGTCCAATATCGGTATCTATTAAAACTACTTTTTTACCTTCTAATGCTAAACTAGATCCTAAATTTGCTGTTGTTGTTGTTTTTCCTACTCCACCTTTTCCTGATGTTATTACAATTACTTCTCCCATATTTTTCCTCCTTAGGATTTAAAAACACATTTTTTAATGGTTATATCATATAACGAAACTGTTAAAAAGTCAATGAATTTTACAGTAAAATAACAAAATTGTTACAATTTGGTTACAACCTACGGCTATTCATGATGGAATAACAAAAATGTAGATACACCACTATATCTACATTTTTAATTTATTCATTTCTTTGTAACAATTATCTAGAAAATGGTAACTCGATAAGAAATATTATACTTGTTTTCGTTTATACTACAATTATCACGTTTTGCTAAAGAAGAATTTTCTTCAAAGTATCCTCCCCTTAAAGTTACTAATTTAGATGTATCATTGCTTTTCTCTAATGTCAATTCCCACGTATTTCCTGCTAAATCATAGATGTTATTAATACTATTGGTTTTGCTAGCACCTGTTGTTAATAATGCCTTTGTGTCTTTTTCTTTTAATACAGGGTTATTTCCGTGTTGCGTCATTCCAAGAGGTTCCATTATTGGTTGAATATTTTCCATGTGTTAATGTAAATTCTGCTCCTAAATAATTTCCCATTGCTATACCATCTTCTTTTATTTGTGTCTTTGTTTTTGTTTGTGAAGTTTCTATGAATTTACATACTAAATCCCATTGTAATCCAAACATTAAACTTCCTGTGTAATTTCCTAATTCTAACTTTTGTATTAAATTTTGTGCTTGGTTACAAGTAATATAGTTATAAGGATATTTATCTATATAACTACTTGGCAAGCCATTTGTTGTTTGTAAAGAATCTGCCGTTTCTGAACTATTTCCACTTGTTTTAGGACTTTCTAATCCAGCTTCAAATCTTGCAATGTAAAATCCTCCATTTGTTTTAATACTTTGTAACATTTTGGATTTTAATTCATTATATTTCTCTTGCGTTAATCCACAGCCTTCATACCATGTATCCTCATAGCCATCTTGTCTATATTCTTTTGTGTATTCTTTTAAAGCTTCTTCTATAGGGTCATCTTCTACTCTATTTTCTAATATTTCTTTTGGAACTTTTATCCAAACATATTCATCTCCTGTGCTTTCTTGTTTGATAACCAATCCATTATTTATTTTGTTTTGATAAGGTGATAAACTTACTTTAAAGCCTTGTGGAATATATGCTTGTTCTCCATCTTCATCTGTATATGTTCCGGTTTGATCATAAGTATCTGACCAATTTCCTTCTGTAATTGCTAAATATAGTGTTATTCGATAACCTATATCATTACTTCCTGCACCATCATTACTGATACTACGTACAGATACTGGATTGGTATTTCCAGCTTCTAGATAGCTTCCGTCCTCTTGCTACTTTTCCTGTTTCTCCATATTGTTCCATTGTCCATTCTTTTACATTTCCTGCTAAATCATAAATATTTTTCATTTGATACGTACTCTTGTTTCCTGTTTGCATTTTTCCACTTGTTTGATAATTTCCCATTCCCGTACAATTTTTTATATAGCTTTGTTCTGTTTGATTTCCATGATGCAATATTCTCATGACAGCATCCCATTGAACGCCATAGCATAATGTACTTTTTACACTGGTATAACCTTGGTCGCTAGCAAACTTTTCTGCTAGTTCTACTGCTCCTTCTGTTGAATCTTGCGTAGTTGCTCCCCATTTCATATTGGTTTTCGGTGTTACTCCTTTTTTGCTAGATGCTATTTCTCCTGCTTCAAACCTTCCAATATAAAATCCTTTATTGGTTTTGACACTTTTATACATTTCTTCTACTTGTGTTCCCTCATCTTTTCCATTTGCTACACTTTCATAATATTTCCCGTTAGTTGCTTGTGTTGTAATAAAATCTCCATTTGGTATTTCTTCTTTAAAATCTTGTCTTACAAATTCTTCAAAATTTTCTACAGGTACCCATACAAATTGATCTCCTTGTTTTGTGTTTTCTAAGTCATCACCTTTTACATCTGAAATAACAATTCCTTCCTGCTTCGTTCCTCCACAATAGAAAAATCCTTCTGGTATCTTTACTCCATCTACATATCTTAAATCTATTTTTTCTGTATCTACATTTTTATCATCTGTATAATAATATTTTCCATCTCCTCCTGAAACTCCATCTGCATAGAAAATATTGTGACTATTTTTATTGATGATATAAATATCTCTTAGATTATTTATTTCCTCTTGTGTTATAGCTTCATTATTTTTTATTTTCTTATAGTCTTCTCCTAAATTTAATGTAAGACCTTCTAAAGCACTTAGTTCTATCACATAAAATTCATCTATTTTGTCATTGACCCCAATTATTCCAGCTGTCTGCAAATTATTGATTACCTCTGTATTTTCATATTTCACTTTTATTGGTATATCTCCATAAATAGAATAATAATTAGATATTTTCTCTCTTAAATTAGATACATCATTATACATATTAGTTAGACTTTTTATATATACATTATCTTTTGCATTATATACTAGTATATTAGTAATAATGACTAATATAATAATGGCAACTGCCAATGATACTAATGAAACACCTTTATTTTGTTTCCAAATATTCTTCATCTTTTGCATTCTCCCTCCACTGTTTTCTTTAGTATAGTTTACTATTAATTTTTGTTATTTTCAATACTTTATTTAGATTTTGTTCTGATATTTAGTTTTTATAATAGGTATGAAAAAGTAGTTATATATTCCTAGTTTGTAGACAAGACCCAGATTGTTAAGCTCTAGATATGTTTTGTCTAAAAATAGGAATATATAACTACTTTTTCCATTTTATTAGTTACATTTTATTGTCTAGTATCTGATACTTTTTCTGCCATTTCATAAATTCTTTTTTTCATTTGTGCAGTTTTATCTTGTCGAATAACCAAAATCCATAAATATATGATTGCAAAAAAGATAGCAATATTTTCTAAATAAAAAATAGCAATACTAGCAATTAGAGTTAATACTATAGTTGTGATAAAAGAAATTGTACTACTATATTGAATTGCTTTTTTTCTTCCTAAACAAATATGTAAAATTCCTTTTAAAATTCTTCCTCCATCTAATGGATAAATTGGTAATATGTTAAATAATATTAGTAATATGTTTGTATATATCACAATGAGAGTTTGCCACAAATTTCCTGGCATATTTAATGCAATAATAATTATTATTAAATTTGTAATAGGTCCTGCTAGAGCTACTATCATCTTTTTTATTTCTAATAAATTTGCTTTTTTTACTTTTATATTATAATCTTTAGTAGTTAATTGAAAGCTAATAGAAAATCCAAATGGTTTTATCTCTATTTTTTCTGGTTTCATTCCTAATAGTAATCCAGCAAGTAAATGTCCCATTTCATGTATCATGGCAAATATCATTAGGCTAGCATAAATGTGAATCTGTTTAGTGAAGTAAAATAGTACTAGTAAAATAAATATTTTTAGGTCAATTCTAAATCTCATGACTTTCTCTCCTATCTTTTGTTATAGTTCTAGTATTTTTTGTGGGTCTATTATTCTTTCTTGTATTCTTATTTCAAAATGTAAATGTGGTCCGAGTAGAATTACCTGTTGAACCAACTTCTGCTATTTCTTGTCCTTGTGTTACGTGGTCTCCTTGCTTGACATATAAGTTATTACAATGTGCATAAATAATACTTACTTCTCCAATTTGTATTTTTAGATGTTTTCCATAATCTCCCTCTTCAGAGGCTAATACTACCTCTCCCTCTGTTGCAGATAAAATCTTGGTTCCCATATTAGCTGCAATATCTGTTCCGGTATGATTTTTAGGTACATTTCCTGTGGCATTCTCTCTTTGTCCAAAAGGAGAACTAATAGTTCCTTCTACTGGTTTAATAAAGGATGTTGTATTTTTGATATTTAATATATCTTGTTCTTCTTGTGATATTGGTTGTTCTTGTTGTTCTTCTGGATTGGTTTCTTGATTTTGTTCTTGTACTATTTGTTCTTGATTTTCGGTTGTTTCTGCAGGTGGTGTTATTTCTTCTGCTCCTCCAATTCCCTCTTGATTGGTTTGCTCTTCTTTTTTGGGAATCCAACTCATGATTTGATTTTTAATATTTTCATAGATTTGACTAAAATTGGTGTCATAAGAAAGTACTTCATTTACTTTTTTTAGGAATTCTTCTGAAAAAACATAATTACTATTTTGTATGGTGTAGATAATGCCATAAATAGCAACACATACTAAAATTTGAATCATCATTTTTTTTAATAATTTTACATCTTTTTTCTCTCTTACACTTACTGTTGCAATTGGTTTTCTATTTCCTTGTTTTCTTCTTTCGTAAATTTCCTCTGCTCGTCTTATTTTTTCTTCTACTGACATAGTTCTTTCCATTAAAAAAACACCTCTTCCTTCGTTTCTTTTTAAACTATATGTGAAGGAAGAGGGTTTTATGCTTATTTTGTAAATAATATTAAAGCTTGTAAGAAAATAATGAAACTGGAAAGATAGGCGTAATTTTTTAGTCTTCTATATTTTTTACTTACTTGCTTTTTATCTATTTCTTTCTTATTTTTTTCTTTTTCAAGTTGCGAAATATATCTTGATACAATCATTTCCGCTTCTTTTAAAACATAATCATTTTCTCTTTTTTCTATATTTTCTTTTTTCCTTTTTTTATTATTTTCTATTTTTTGTAAATCTCTCACTTTTGCTGAGCTTTTTAATATAACAATAGCTTCTTCTACTAAATTAGAAGGTAGATTTTTTAATATTACCATATTTTTTAATTTGCTGGCTTCCATGAATATCCTCCTTTGTTATGTATTTGTATTAGTTTTTCCATTTTTTTTCAGGTTATTCATTTTTATACCATTTATATCTCGTAAATTTCAAAAATTTTCGCATTTTCTTCTTTATTGATTTTACTTAGTAAATCATTTAGCTTTTGATAGTTTTCATACTTTAAAATTTGTATAATACGTCTTTCTATTTATTATGATTGCATATGGTTTTCTATAAAGATGTCACTAACATCAAGATGTATGAGCTTATAAAATCTTATTATTTCTGATTTTTATATTGATATCTCTTAATATATTTCTCATATCACTTTTCATGTTAGCACCCACTTCTATAAAGCTTCTTATTCTCTAACTCGTCTATCGGCGAATAATGAAGAAGTATTGATTGCTCGCCTTTATACTGCACTTGTTAAACATAAAAGAAAAAAAGTAAGAAGATGCTGTATTCAGAGAGTTCTTTATAAAGTTGAGCATTTAGATGAAATTGCATTTGACGAGGCTAGGGAATTTATTGAAAAACTAGAAAAGAATAGCGGTGATTAAACACTTCCTTTTTTATTTATCCTCATATTTTAAAATTTTTATCTGATAAAAGCCTGAAAAAGCAATATTAATTGCTTTTTCAGGCTTTTATTATTTTTAGTCTATTTTTTCAATATCGATTCTTGCCTTTTCATATTCGATATCTTCAATAGATACACCTGCTAATTTTAATGTATCTCCTGCATTTAATCTCAAAATGACTGTACTTGTTAATGTGATACGATTATTTACTAAGTCCTCTAATACTGGTCCATCGTTAAAGGTACTATCTATTGTGCTATCATTTACTAGCAATACCGCATTGAAATTAAATGAACCTGCTCCTTCTTTTATTCCAAATAATTGATAGGAAATTTGATAAATCCCTGTTTCATTAACTAAAATGGTGTCACTACCTTCTTGATGTGTCAATGCTGTTCCAACTATAATATCGTTTTGGCTAAATTTTATGGTTGTCGTTCCTAGTTGTGCATTATCTCCATCTACTGCAATTGCTGTTAATATATCTTTTTGTTGATTTTCATTGTTTATGATAATGATAACAACTATTAGAGAAATTATCATTATAATACTTATAAATATTGCTATACATTTTATAATGCCTTTTATTTCACAGCTACAATTCATAATACTCCCCTTCTTATTATATGAACAATTTTTTATTTTGCTAATAAAGTGTCTATTTCGTTCTTAATTTTCTCTTTTGTCAAAGCTCCTGGGGAATACCATTCTACCTCTCCTCTTTGATTAATTAAAAAAGAAGTTGGAAAGGCATAAATATAATAAGATTGATATACTTTCCCATTTTCATCAAATAGCATTGGAAAATCTAATGAATTTTCCTTTATATATTGCATAATTTCGCCTTTTGAAACATCTGCCGCATTTCTATTTTGCTCATTAGATGGACTTGTCACTCCTAAGAATACAACATCTTTTTCATTTTTTCCATATTCATTGTACAGTTCTTGTAATTCTTGCAATTCCGTTTTACAATATATACACCAAGTTGTCCAAAAATTTAGAAACACAACTTTTCCTTTATAATCTGCTAGTTGATGTTTTTCTCCGTATTGGTCTTGTAACATAAAGTCAATGGCTGCTAAACTATTATTTTCTTGTTCATTTGTTTTCTCCGTATCTGCATTTTCCTTTTTCCCACTGTTTTCGATTGTATTTGAAAAAGTATCTTCCTCTTGTTTCTGTTCTTGTGTATTTTCCACTTCTTGTTGCTCATTGTTGCTCCACTGGTTCAAATATGCATTCATTCTTTCATACATCCCTGTTAATGTTAAGATTCCTATTAAGATTAGGATAATAGCGGATATTTTTATTGTATATTTTAATATTTTTTGATGTTTTTTTAAAAAATTTAATAATTCTGTGGTAAAAAATCCAACTAATAAAAATGGAATTGCAAATCCAATTGTGTAAACTAAAACCAATAAATTACCTTGTAAAACAGTTTCACTACTTGACGCTAACATTAATACTGATGCTAACGCTGGTCCTATACATGGAGTCCAAGCAAAACTAAAGGTAAAACCAAAAACAAAAGCTAGCAATGGAGTCATTTTTTTCAAATTATTTTTAGTTTTAAATTTGTATTCTTTTTCTAAGAAAGTAAATTTTAATACTCCTAATTGTACTAACCCCATTAGTATAATAAATACACCAGCAATGTTAGTAAAAACTTGCTTATATTCTTGAAAGAATGCTCCTATTGCTGAAAAAGACATTCCTAGAATAAAAAATGCAAAGGAAATCCCTAAAACAAATAAGATGGTATTAGCAAAAACTTTTTTTCTTATATATCTAATATTTCCACTTTCATCTACTTCTTTACCATTTCCTGCTAAATAGCTAATATAGACTGGCAACAAAGGTAATACACATGGCGATAAGAACGATAACATTCCTTCAAGAAAAACAAATAAGTAATTCAAATTTTCCACTTTATTTTCCTCCCTTATTTTTATATTCGCAATAAATCATTATTCTCCTTCTCTTATTTTTATAGCCTCTTATTTTTAAAAGTAGAAAATTTTTTCTTTGTCAATTTTATGACTAAAAATTTTCGTTAAAAAATAAAAAAAATCCATTTGACAAAAATGGAAAAACTGTGTATAATAAGCATAGAAAATGAGAAACCACAAAGTGGTTGCCACAAGAATGATAAATAACCATCCGCCGGGCAAAGCAGAATGGTTATTTTTTATTGCCTATGTAGTAAATACAAGATGATGATTACTAAGGCAAAATTTATGATAGTTACACCTACTAATCCAAAGAAAAGTAGTTTGATGATTACTAATAAAACTGATTCTACCATAGCACCACCTCCAGTTGTCAATCTCACAAGCTAAAAGCTGTGGAATAATATGTACACATCAAAGAGTTGAAAGTGGCAACACACTCTGCTTATTCTCATTTCCTATGTTAATTAATATAGTATATTTTTACTCACTTGTCTAGCGAACAAAACAAATTTTTATTAAAAAACCCAAGAATTATTGATTAACATTTTTTAGACGTCAATCAGTAAATCTTGGAAGTTTATTGTTCTATGAATATTTAATTAATCGCCTTGAGAGCTGATTTTTCACTAACTCTATGACTATTTTCATAGAGTTTATAGCCTAATAATAATTATTTTGTATAGTGGCGTCCCCAAAGTAACCAAAAATGGTCAGTCCGAACCTGTCCCCAAACTGACCATCACTAAATCCCTATGCTGATTTTAATTCAAGCCTTAACTTATCAGCTATCATTGCTATGAATTCTGAATTTGTAGGCTTTCCTTTGCTTGCAGATATTGTATATCCAAAAATGTTTTCTACTGCTTCTTGTTGACCACGTCCCCATGCTACTTCTATTGCGTGGCGAATGGCTCTTTCTACTCTACTTGGGGTTGTGTTATATTTAAGAGCTATTCTAGGATATAAGCTTTTTGTAATTTGATTAATTACATCAATATCATTTACTACCATCATAATAGCTTCTCTTAAATATTGATATCCTTTGATATGAGCAGGAACGCCAACTTCATGTATTAAATTAGTTACTAGAGCTTCTAGGTTTTCTTCATTTTTTTGATTTTCTGGGTTTATTTCAATATATTGTGTTCTACTTTCTCTACTTATAAAATTATTATTTTGTGTTGGTTTATAGAATTTCAATTCTCTAATTCTTTTGATTAATAATTCTATATCAAATGGCTTTACCACATAATATTGTGCTCCTAATTCTACTGCTTTTTGTGTAATTTTGTCTTGTCCCACAGCAGATAACATGATACTAATTGGCTTTTTATTTGTTTTTATGATATTTAATTTCTCTAAAACTCCTAAACCATCTAGATGTGGCATTATAACATCTAATAAAAGTACATCAGGCATCGTATTTGTTACAATATCAATAGCTTCTGCCCCGTCTTTCGCAATTCCTATCACTTCCATATCGTCTTGTCCTTCTATATAGTTAGCTAGTGTATGACTAAAATCTTGGTTATCATCAGCTATTAACACTGATATTTTTTCTTTCATCATTCGATTTCCCCCTTAAAAAAATAACTGTAAAAAATTTACAGTTTGATTATACGTTTTTATTCGAGGAAAAGCAATGATAATTGTAAATTTTTTCCATTTATTTTATGAAAAGCTAATTTTTATATACTTTTTGTTACATATTTTTTGGATAATTTTTGTATATCTTTTAAAATGATTTTTTTTGTTTCATAATTTACCATTAGTTTTTTTATTATTTCTTCTTCTGCTTCTATTTTACAAATAATATTTTCATTATATTGTATATTTGTGATGATAATTTGGTTATTTTTACAGTAATATTTAAAATTTTCGAAATAATTGTAATCTATTGTAACTTCTAATTCTTGCCCTTCACATTTAAAAATTAACTTGCTTTTTTCAATCGCTTTTAAAAGACTTTCTGAATATGCTCTTACTAATCCTCCTGTTCCTAACAGAATTCCTCCAAAATATCTCGTAACAACAACTAATATATTATTTAAGTTATTTTTCTGCAAAATATTTAATATTGGTGCTCCAGCTGTTCCTGAGGGTTCTCCGTCGTCACTAGCTTTTTCTATTACACTTTCATTTTCTATTACTCTATAAGCAACACAATTATGTCTTGCATCATGATATTTCTTTTTTATTTCTTTTATTAAATGTTGTGCTTGTTCTTCTGTTTCGATATAACATAAATTAGCAATAAATTTCGATTTTTTTTCTACTATTTCTGCTACTGTATTTTCTTTAATGGTAAAAAATTCTACTTGTTTCTTTAAAATAGGTTTTGCCACTATTTTCTCCTTTCTACTTACATTCCTGCCGTATATCCAGTTGCATATGCGATTTGTAGATTGAATCCTCCTGTATAGCTATCTACATCTATTATTTCTCCTGCAAAATACAAATTCTTTACCAACTTAGATTCCATTGTTTTAGGATTAATTTCTTTTATATTAATTCCTCCACTTGTAATAATCGCTTCTTCTATTGGTCTTGTTCCTTTTATTGTCATTTCAAAATTTTTTAGTACTTCTTCTAATTTTTTTCTTTCTTCTTTTGTTATTTCATTTACTTTTTTCTGTGCTGGGATTCCACTTCTTTGTATGATAATAGGAATTAATTTTTGTGGCAATAATTTGTCTAAACTATTTTTGAATTCTTTATTTTTATATCCTTCAAAATCTCTTCTGATTCTTTCATCTAATTTTTCTACTGTTAATGCTGGTTTAAAATCAATTTTTAATAGAATTTCTTTTTTTTGGTATTTCTCTTCTATCTTTGGATATCTTACTAAATGTGCAGAACTACTTAAAATAATAGGTCCTGATACTCCAAAATGCGTCAATAACATTTCTCCAAAATCTTCATAAATGACTTTATTTTTTTCTTTGTCTACTAACTTTACTTTTACATTTTTTAGGCTTAATCCTTGTAATTTTTTACATTCTTCTTTTTCATAACATTCTAAAGGAACCAAAGAAGGTTTTATATCTGTAATAGTATGTCCTAATGCTTTTGCCATTTCATATCCATCTCCGGCTAGAACCTGTTAATGGATAGCTTTTTCCTCCTGTTGCTAAAATTATTTTATCTGCTGCAATATTTTGGTTTTGTGTTTTTACTCCAATCGCCTTTTTTATTCCTATACCTTCTTGTAATAGAATTTTTTCTACTTTAGTATGATATCTAATTTCTACTTTTAACTCTTTTAGTTTCTGAATAAAACAATTTAAAACATCTTGTGATTTATCTGTTATTGGAAATATTCTGTTTCCTCTTTCTTCTTTTACTTCTAATCCCTGTTCTTTTAAAAATTCAATGATTTCTTGATTGGTAAAGTTTTGATAACAGCTATGTAAAAACTTCCCATTCCCTGGTGTATTTTTTATAAATTCCTCTATTGGTAAGGAAGATGTAATATTACATCTTCCTTTTCCTGTTATTAATAGCTTTCTTCCTAAAGATTGCATTTTTTCTAGTAAAATTACTTTGTTTCCTTTTTGACTAGCAGAGATGGCAGCCATCATTCCTGCCGGTCCTCCACCTATGATTACTACTTTCATTTTTATTTTCCTTCTTTATTTTTTCCTGCTGATTTGTTGTTTTCTTTTTTTGTATTTGTTTTTTTAGTTGTTTTTTGGTTGTTTGTTTTATTCTCATTTTTTGTATTTTGAGTAGTTTTATTCTTTGTACTTGTTTTTTTCTGTGCATTTGATTTTGTAGCTGTTTTTTTGTTTTCTTCTTGTTTTTCAGTGGTTTTTGTGTTTTGCTTTTTGGTTGTTTTAGTTTCTTTGTTTTCAGTATTATTTTTCTTTTGAGATGGTTCTGTTTTTGATTTTTTGGTTGTTTGTTGTTTATTATTTTTTACTGTATTTGTTTCTTTTTTTGTTTTTTCTGGTGTTTGTTTTTCTTTTGGTCCATCTCCATTTAGATATCCAATATCATTTTTCTGTGCTTCTTTCATGTATCTATCTAGTTCTTCTTCTATACTTTCTTGTGGTTCTTCTAAAATAAAGTTTTCATCCCATTCAATAACATCTTGTTCCTTATTTTTTTCTAGTTCTCTCAACTCTATTTCATTATTTGTTTCTTCTGGTTCTTTCATCTCTATTTCATTATCTGTTTCTTCTGCTTTATCTATATTTATTTCTTTACTTATTTCTTTTGCTTCTTCTATATCTGTTTCATTTTTTGTCTCTTCTATATCACTTTCTTGATTTCTTGTTTCTGGCTCTTCTGCTTCCCATTCATTATCTTCTTCCATATCCCATTCGTCTTGCTCTTTTATCTCTTCACTTTCTATTTTTTCTTCCTGTTCTTCCTTATTTTGTTCTGAATCATTCACTGTTTTAAAAAGATCTGTATATTCTGCTCGAGAATGTTTTATTGTTTTCTGCTTTTCTTTTATTTCTTTCTTAGCTATTTTTTGTGCCTCTTTTCTTTCTTTTTCTACTCTTCTCTCTTCTATTCTTTGAGTTCTTCCTCCAAATATTAAAATCGCTATTATTAAAATAATTAATACTAATAGAACTAAAACGATTGTCATTTTATCACCCTTCCTAAAATCTTTTGTTTTTATTATTATTTTTTAATATGCTATGATTTATACATATTATTCCTTATTTGTTTTTGTATTTTCCATTTCTTCAATTGCCTTTAGTATTCCCATTTTTCCATAATCATATGTAAGTCCTCCTTGTAAATATGCAATATATGGTTCTCTTAGTGGTCCATCACAACTAAGCTCAATGGTGGAACCTTGTGTGAAAGTTCCTGCTGCCATAATAACTTTGTCTTCATATCCTCCCATATCTCCTGGATAAGGTATGACATGAGAGTCTATTGGTGAGCCTTTTTGTATTCCTTGACAGAATTTAATTAATTTTTCTTCTGTTCCTAATGCAATTGTTTGTACAATATCTGCTCTTGTTTCTAAATAATTTGGTTCCACTTGATATCCTAATCTTTCTAAAATTCTACTTGCAAATACCGCTGTTTTTAAACTACTTGCCACTACACTAGGAGCAAAGAATAGTCCTTTTAACAGTAATGGATTCTGATTTAGAGATGGTCCTATTTCTTTTCCTATCCCTGGTGATGTTAATCTTTCTGCACATAATTCTACTAATTCTTTTTTTCCTACAATGTAGGCGCCAGAATTTGCAATTCCTGCTCCTAAGTTTTTCATTAATGAACCAACTGCTATATCTGCCCCGATTTCTATAGGTTCTTTTTCTTGTACAAATTCTCCGTAACAATTATCTACCATAATAATAACATTAGTATTTACTTCTCTAATTGCTTTTATTACTTTTTCTATTTTTTCAATGGTTAAACTTTTTCTAGTAGAATATCCTCTTGACCTTTGTATTTCGATTAATTTAATATCTTGTTTTCTAATTCTTTCTTGTATTTTCGGAATATCAAAGTCATTGTCTATTAAGTCTATTTGTTCATAATGTATTCCATAGGCTTTTAGTGAACTTTTACTTACTTCTTTTCCAATTCCAATTACTGTTTGTAAGGTATCATAAGGTTCTCCTGATATACTTAGCATGGTTTCATTTGGTCTTAAAAGTGCAGATAGGGTAACGGCTAATGCATGAGTACCAGAAATTAATTGTGTTCTTACTAAACTGTCTTCTGCTTTAAATATATTTGCATAGATTTCTTCTATTTTGTTTCTTCCAGGTTCATCAATTCCGTATCCTGTTGAAGAATATAGATGGGATTCTTGCAAATCACATTTCCAAAATGCTTCTAGTACTTTTTGACTGTTTTTTTCACAAATAGCATCAATTTTATCAAATTGTGCTTTGATTTCTTGTTCTACTTCTTTTTTTAATTTTTCTAATTTCTCGTTCATTTTTTCTCCTACATTATCTTTTTTATATTACTTATTTCTCTTTTTCTTAGTCCAATTTTACTATATTAAGTTTTAAAAAGCAAGTATAAAACACCTAATTAGATTAATTCCTAACTAACTATTTCTAAATTTTATAAAAACCCATTCATTGCTAATTGTGCATTGAATGGGTTTTATCCTCTATTTAAAATTAATTTTGTGCATATGGAAGTATTGCAATATGTCTTGCTCTTTTTACTGCTGTTGTGATATCTCTTTGATGTTTACTACATGCACCTGTTGTTCTTCTTGGTAAGATTTTTCCTTTATCATTAATGAATTTTCTTAATTGTTCAGGATTTTTGTAATCTAAAACAAAGTTTTTGTCACTACATAATAGACAAACTTTTTTTCTTTGTTTTCTAAATCTTGGATTGTAATCTTCATCATAGTTTTTATTATTTCTTTTATTTTGTTTCTTATCAGCCATTTCTCTTTCCCCTCCTTATTTGTTAGAATGGTAAATCATCATTAGAAGAAGACATATCAAAGTCTGCACCCATACTTCCTGGAGCAGTGTTTCCAAATGTATTTTCAAAAGTACTATTTCCTGCATCTTGCTCTCTTTTGCTATCTGCAAAATAAGCTTCTTCTGCTACTACTTCTGTTACATAGTGTTTGGTTCCTTGGTCATCATCCCAAGTTCTTGTTTGTATTCTTCCAATAATTCCTACTTGTTGACCTTTTTTAAAGTATTTGCTACAAAATTCTCCCAATTTACTCCAAGCAACGATATTAATAAAATCTGCTTGTCTTTCTTCTCCTTGTCTTGCAAATCTTCTATTTACTGCTAGACTAAAAGAAGATACTAATGTATTATTGGTTTGTGTATATCTTGTTTCAGGATCTCTTGTAAGTCTTCCCATCAAAATTACTTTATTCATTTTTTATCACCCTTCTTTACTACTTATAAAGGCCCCTTCTTTATTTTTTTGTTTTTTAGTCTTATTTTGACTTTTAGGTTTCCCCCTATTTCATTGTTTTTACATTATTTTTTTACAACAATGAATTTCATGATTTCATCTGTAATTCTATAAACTCTTTCAAGTTCTGCGATTGAATCTGGTTTTGCTTCAAAATTAAATAACAAATAAATTCCTTCTTTGCATTTTTTAATTTCATAGGCAAGTGTTTTTTTACCCATATTTTCTACAGATTCTACTTTTCCATTTGCATTGATTAATCCTGTAAATTTTTCTTCTAAAGCTTTTAAACCTGCTTCATCTACATTTGGATTAACAATGATAATACTTTCGTATTTGTTCATTATTGTCACCTCCCTTTGGATTTATAACCTACATTTTCTGTAAGTAGAGACTAAAAAATAAGTCTTTCATTTTTTAGCAGTGTTATTTTATCACATATTTTGCAGTTTTGCAAGCAAAATTTTACTTTTCTGCCAAAAAGGGTTACTAGTTAATGAATAAAAAATAAAGTTTCAAAAGTATTGATATATTAATATTATTTGGCAAAACATAGCTTGGGCATAACAATCCGGGTCTTGCCTGCAAAATATTAATATATCAATACTTTTGAATAATAATAAGTGAAAACCATTAACTAGTAACCAAAAAGGAACGTCCCCATTAACAAAAGCATAAGATGTAGTAGGGAGTGAAGGTTATGTTAATCAATTCTTTTATTTTAGCTATTTCTAGTAGTATAGATTCATTAGGTATTGGTATTACATATGGAATCAAAAATACCAGGATTTCTCTATTAGGAAAGTTTTTCTTATTTTTTATATCTTTCTTTATTTCCATTTTAGCTATTTGGTTTGGAAATGCAATTAAAACTATTTTTCCAGAATGGCTTACTAAATTTATTGGCGGATTTATTTTAATTATGATGGGAAGTTTTATTTGTTTTCAGGCTTTAAAAAAAGAAAATAAGCCTACATCATTTTTATCTGATGAGGCTTTTATAGAGGAAAAAGAAAAAGTATATAGCTTTTTTATTCGTTTTTTAGGAATTACTATAAAAATTATTAAAAATCCTATTTCTTCTGATTTCGATAAATCACATTCTATTGATTCTAAAGAAGCTATTTTTTTGGCAATTGCACTTTCTTTAGATAGTTTTTGTATTGGAATCGGCGGAAGCTTTATGCAAATTAGTTTTATTCTTTTTCCTTTTTTGGTTAGCATTTTTCAACTTTTCTTTTTAAATATAGGAAATTTTTTAGGGCAAAAGTTACATGGATTAGGGAATTTGCCAGATAATATATGGTCTGTTATTTCAGGTATTTTATTAATATTTTTTGGCATGAGTAGATTTATCTTTTAATAATTTGTTTATAGTTTGACTGTTTCTCCTTTTATCTTTGTATATCCATTAGGTGAAAAATATTTTTTTGCCTTTTGTTTTTGATTCAATTTTTTCTGTAATTCTATAATTGGTATTGGTAAAATAGAAATTCCTAATGTTATCATCCATTGTATTTGATTTAATGGAACTAATTTAAATATTTGTGCTAGGCTAGGTACTAATACTACTATTGTTTGTACTAAAAATCCCAAAACAAAACTTCCTATTAAAAATTTGTTTTCTAATATTCCGATTTTGAAAATAGATTGTTCACTTTTTATATTGAAACTGTGGACAAGTTCTAATAATCCCATTGCGATAAATGCCATTGTTCTTCCTGTCTCTACTCCGTAAAATTTATTTCCAATACTAAATGCCACTAATGTGAGCATTCCCATCATGATACCTTCTACAATAATTTTGTTCCATAGTCCATCTGCAAATATTCCCTTTTTGCTATTTACCGGTTTTCTTTCCATAATATCTTTTTCTGGTGGTTCTAGACCTATTGCAATTGCTGGTAAAGAATCTGTTACTAAATTAATCCATAATAACTGAATGGCAAGTAAAGGTGATTTTAGTCCTAATACTAATCCCATAAATATGGTTACTATTTCTCCTATATTGGTTGCAATTAAAAAATGAATTGCTTTTTTTATATTATCATAGATATTTCTTCCTTGTTTAACTGCTTCTACAATTGTTACAAAATTATCATCTGTTAAAATCATATCTGCTGCATTTTTTGCTACATCTGTTCCATTTTTCCCCATTGCAATTCCGATATCTGCATTTTTTAGAGCAGGACTATCATTTACTCCATCTCCTGTCATTGCTACAATTGCTCCTCTTTTTTGCCATGCTTTTACAATTCTTACTTTATGTTCTGGTGTTACTCTTGCAAATACAGCATAATTTTCTATCTCTCTTTCTAATTTTTCTTGTGGTATTTTATCTAATTCTTGTCCTGTAATAGATTTATCCCCTTCTTGCAAGATTTCTAATTCTTTTGCTATTGCTTTTGCAGTTGCAATATGGTCTCCTGTAATCATAACTGTCTTTATTCCTGCATTTTTGCATGTTCTAACAGATTCTTTTACTCCTTCTCTTGGTGGGTCAATCATTCCAATTAATCCCATAAAATTCAAGTCCTTTTCTACGGTTTCTGAATCTATTTTATTAGGAAGTGCATCTACTTCTTTATATCCAATTGCAATGACTCTTAAGGCTTTACTTGCCATTTCTAGATTCTCTTTTTGTACTTTATTTTGGTCTATATGATGGCATCTATGTAATAAGACATCTGGTGCACCTTTGGTAATAATTCTATATCGATTTCCTATTTTATGTATAGTTGTCATCATTTTTCTGTTAGAATCAAAAGGAATTTCATGTATTCTTGGCATAAGTTGATATAATTCATCTTTGTTTTTTCCTTCTTTCATTGCCTTATTTACTAAGGCAACTTCTGTGGGCTCTCCCTTTATTTTTGTTTTTCCATTTTCATAGATGATATCACAGTCTGTACACATGGTTGCCAGTTCTATTGCTAAACTAGGACTTTTGGCTCTTATTTCTACAACTTCCATTTTATTTTGTGTTAGAGTTCCTGTTTTATCAGAACAAATGACATTACTACTTCCTAATGTCTCTACTGCCGGCAATTTTCTGATAATACTATTCTTTTTCGCCATTTTCGTGACTCCAATGGATAGCATAATGGTAACAATGGCAGGTAATCCTTCTGGAATTGCTGCTACTGCTAATCCTACTGATGTCATAAACATTTCCATTGGTTCTATTTTTTTGATAATTCCAATGATGAAAATGATAATGCAAATAGCTAAGCATACCATTCCCAATACTTTTCCCACTTGTCCTAATTTCTTTTGGATAGGTGTTTGAGGTGCTTCATTTTCTATCATCATATTGGCAATTTTTCCTACTTTTGTATCCATTCCTGTTTGTGTAACAACTGCCTTTCCATGTCCATTTACAATAATGGTAGACATGAATGCCATATTTTTCATATCTCCTAATGTTTCTTTTGATTGACAAATTTTATTAGCATCTTTTAGGATGGGTTCTGTTTCTCCTGTTAGACTGGATTCTTCTATTTTTAGCTGAAAGCTTTCTATTAATCTCACATCTGCTGGTACAAAATTTCCTGCTTCTAGTATAATAATATCTCCTGGAACTAGTTCTTCTGCATTAATTTCTTTTGTTCTTCCTTCTCTTATTACTTTTGCTTTTGGTGGTGTCATCTCTTTTAATGCTTCAATTGATTTTTCTGCTTTTGCCTCTTGTACTACTCCCATGATAGCATTTAAGATAACAATTGCAATAATGATGATGGCATCAAAATAGTCATTTTCTCCTTGTATATAAGATATTCCTGCTGATACAATAGATGCAATGATTAGTATGATAATCATAAAATCATTGAATTGTTTGATAAATTTAATAAAAAAACTTTCCTTTGGTTTGTCTTTTATTTTATTTTTTCCATATTTAGCTTGTCTTGTTTCTATCTCTTCCTTTGTTAATCCTATTTTTTCATTGGTGTTTAATTTGTTTAAAACATCTTCTTTTCTTAAGGTTTCCCACATATATCTTCTCTCCTTTGTATATTGTTTAGTTCATTATATGTGGCTTGTACATTTTTATTACTATTTTCTTAGATTATTATTTTTGTAGACATGTATTCTTTCTTTTAAGTTCATATACTATTATTTGTTCATACTTTTATTAAAAAAACCTTGTTATATTAATATAGAATATGGCAAAATAGCTTAACAAATATCATTGCAGATGATATTTTGTCATTTTACATGTATTGAATTTTCGAAAATAAAATTAGAAAATAGTGATAAAAAAGGAGAATTATATGGAAAAGCTAGAATCAGATGAACTATTTCATTTAATAGGTCTTAATATTAAGTATTATAGAAAATTATATAATTTAAAAAAGGGGAAAATGACACAAGAAAAGCTGGCTGAGCTCGCTGATGTATCTACTGCTTTAATTGGAAATTTAGAAAGTGAAAAAATTCACCAAGGAATTAGTATATATACCTTATGGAAGATTAGCAAAGTATTAGAAGTTCCCATTGAAAATTTTTTTGATGATTCTAATTTTGAAGATAGGATTTTAAATGCATAAATTTACTTATTCATAAACATTTATATGTTTATTTTTTTTGTTGTCAAGGGTTCCAGGTTTGGATGCCAATTTTTTGGCATCCAAACCTGGAACCCTCTACTATTTCATTTTCATAGATAACAATTTAGAAATTCCGCTTTCTTCCATTGTAATACCATAAACGGTATCTGCTGCTTCCATGGTTCCTTTTCGATGTGTGATTACTAAAAACTGTGTCTGTTTTGAAAATTTCTTTAAATATTCCGCATAACGATATACATTGACATCATCTAATGCTGCTTCGATTTCATCTAATACACAAAATGGTGCTGGATTTATTTTCAAGATAGCAAATAATAAAGCTATTGCTGTAAATGCTTTTTCGCCTCCTGATAATAACATCATGTTTTGTAATTTTTTTCCTGGTGGTTGTACTGTAATTTCAATTCCACATTCTAAGATATTTTCTTCATCTGTTAATGTTAGACTTGCATTTCCTCCACCAAACAATTCTTTGAATACTTCTCCAAAGTTTTTATTGATTAAGGCAAATTGTTCTTTAAATTGTTCTTTCATAATGTTTGTCATATCTGCAATTATTTTTCTTAATTTGTTCATGCTGTCTTCTAGGTCTACTCTTTGCTCACACATAAAGTCATATCTTTCTTTTAAAGTTTTATATTCTTCTATAGAATCTACATTAACACTTCCCAATTCTTTTATTTCTTTTCTTAATCCATTTACTTTTTTCTGTGTTAATGCTACATTTTCTGGTTTTTGATATTCTGTCACTGCATTTGGTGTTAGTTCGTATTCTTCCCACATTTTATTGATGATATTTTGTATATCTTCTTCTAATTTTGTTTTTCTTACATCGATTTTTACAATTTGTGCTTTTAACTCTTCTATGGTTTTAAATTTGTGATTGATTTCTTCTTCTTGTTTTTGTAATTTCTCATTTTTTTCAATTCTATCTTGTTTTAATTCTTCTATTCTTGAAGAACTCGTTTTTACTTCTTCTTTTATTTTTTCTATTTTTTCTTTAGTTTCTTCTATGGATTTTTCTAAATTAAAATTATCTTGTACGATTTCTTCTATTTGTCTTGTTTTGTTTTCTATGCTTCTAGTTGCATTATTTATTTCGGTTTGAATTCTTTCTTGAATTTCATCCATAGATGCTTCACTTTCATCAAAAGAAGATACTGATATTTTTAAATTTGTAATATCAAAATTTAGGTCATCTATTTGTTTTTGGGTATCTTTATTGGCATTTGCATATTCTGTAATGATTTTTGTTAGTTCTTCTGTATGGGTATTGATATTTTTGATTTCTTCTTCTATCTCTTGCTTTTTCTTTTGAATTTCTTCTTTATCTCGTTCCAAACTTTTATCTTCTTCTTTTAATTTTTCCATTCTTTTTTCTATTCTTGCAATATTTTCTTCGATGGATTCTAGTCTTTGTTTTTGAGTTGCATAGGTAATCTCCATTTCTTGTAATTCTTTTTCTAATCCCATAACAGCTTCTAATGTATTTTCGATAGAGTCCAAATAATCTTGTTTTTGTTTTTCTATATTTTTTATTTTTTGTTTTAATTCATTTACTTGTTGTTCTAATTTTTCAATTTCTTTTCCTCTACCTAAGATATTTACTGTTTTTTTGGATACAGAACCTCCTGTGATGGCTCCTGATGGATTGATGATATCTCCTTGTAGTGTAATAATTCTAAAAGTATAACTATTTTGTTTTGCTACTTTAATGGCTGTATCCATTTTATCTACAATGACAGTTCTTCCTAAAAGATTTAATACGATTTGTTCATACTTTTTATCATAATTTATTAAGTCAGAAGCAATTCCTATTACCCCTTCTTCATGACCTTTTATTTTATCTAATTTTTTTCCTTTCACAGAAGTGATTGGTAAAAAGGAAGCTCTTCCTAAGTTATTTTTTCTTAGATGTTCTACTAATTTTTTAGCTTCTTCTTCTGTGTCTGTTACGATATTTTGAAGGCTTGCTCCTAGGCACATTTCAATTGCGGTTTGATATTCTTCTGGAACTTCTATGTTATTGGCTAAGACTCCATGCATTCCTTTCCCTAATTCTTTGACATTTTCACAATCTTTTAATAAAGACTTTACACTTTTTATATAGCCTTCTTTTTCTTTTTCGGTTTCTATTAAAAATCTTAACCTAGATTCTTTCATTCTCATTTCATTTGTTAAGGTATTTATTTGCATATCATAATTTTTTATTTTTTGATTTGCTTCTTCTTTTTGTGTATTCATTTCTTCTAGGCTTTTTAATGTTTTATTTCTTTTGTTTTCTATTTCATAAAAGTCTTTTGCAATTTCTTCTTTTTTTAATCTGGTACTGTCTAATTCTGAAATTTGAGTTGCTATTTCTTGTTTAATTTGTTTTTGTCTTTTTTCATCATTTTCGTAATTGGCATCTTGTGTATGACTTTCTGTTTGTAGTTCATATTTTTTATCTGTATTTTGCTCTACTTGTTGTTTTTGTTTTTCTATTTCTAGTTCTTTTTCTGATAAATTTTTTGTAATATTTGCTAGTTCTTCTTCTTTTTGTTGTAACTCTAATGCAAATTTTTCTCTATTTTGTTTTAAATTGAATTTTTTCTCTTCTTTTTGCTTTATTTCTTCTTGTAATTCTTTTATTCTTTCTTGAAAGTCTTGTATTTCGGTTTCATATCTTATTTTATTTTCTTTATTATTGTGAATTCTTGTGGTTGCTACATTGATATCTGAATTTAGCATTTCGATTTCTTTTTGACTTTCAAATCCTAAATTAGAAATGTTTTCTATTTGATTTGTTATTTCATCTATTTGTTCTTTTAGTTCTTCTTTTAATTGTTTTATTCTTTCTAGTCTACCTTCTTCATCTTTACATTGTGTTTGGTAGATTTCGTCTTCTTTTGCAATTTCTTCTAAGTCTGTTTTATATTTTTGTATGTTATGTAAAAATAAGCCTATCTCTATATTTTTTAATTCTTCTCTTAGATTTAAATATTTTTTTGCTTTTTCAGATTGTGCTTTTAAAGGTTCTATATTGGTTTCTATTTCTGCTAAAATGTCATTAATTCTTAGTAGATTTAATTTGGTATGTTCTAGTTTTTTTTCACTTTCTGCTTTTCTTGTTCTGTATTTTACAATTCCTGCTGCTTCTTCAAAAATATGTCTTCTATCTTCTGATTTATTACTTAAAATTTCATCTATTTTTCCTTGTCCTATAATAGAATATCCATCTTTTCCTATTCCCGTATCCATAAATAGTTCTAGTACATCTTTTAATCTGCATGGTGTTTTATTAATATAATATCCTGTTTCTCCACTTCTATATAGTTTTCTGGTTACAATTACTTCTGTATATTCTATAGGAAGTGTACCATCTGTATTATCAAATACCAATGATGCTTCTGCAAATCCTAATGATTTTCTATTTTGTGTTCCTGCAAATATGACATCCATGGATTTGGAACCTCTTAATGATTTCATGCTTTGTTCTCCTAATATCCATCTGATGGCATCTGCTATATTACTTTTTCCTGAACCATTTGGTCCGATGACGCTAGTTATTCCTGGCATGAATTCTAATATTGTTTTATCTGCAAAGGATTTGAATCCTTGTAATTCTAATCTTTTTAAATACATCTTTTTTCACCTTTCTTGGCTTTAGTTTATAATATTTTTGTTTTTTTGTAAATAATTGTATCAAAAATTCATGAAAAGTGTCAAAAGAAAATGGCCCACAGGCGTGGGCTATCTTCGGGTCTATGCTAGCATGCAGACATTAACTATGGAATTCCCAAAATCTAGACTTTTGTCCAGAAATTCTTCCATATAGTTGCTGTCTTTTTGCAACCGCTCTTTCAGTGCATAAGTTATATATACGCCTGGTTGCATGATAACTCCGATAGGAGTTTTTTCTCGTTGCAATCTTACCCTTAAATTTCCTAGGAAATACCGGGCATCCGTCATATCCATGCCGCTCGGAATTGTTACTATAATGGCGTTTGGCATTCCTTCCATTTCTGCATACTCCTTTGTAATTTTTTCAATTTGCTGTCTATTCATCATAATATAGACCTCCTTTGTATTTGATACCCTTATTATAGCACATTTTACATAAAACTTCAATTTCTATAATTGTTTATACAAAATCAGATATACAAACTAATTTTGCAATTTTATATATTAATCTTTGTTTTTCTGGAGAACATTGCATAATAATATCATATAATTCTTCATTTAGATATTGTTTTGAACCTCTTTCTACTCCAGTTAGTATTTCTCCCATGCTTACTTCTAGCAGGTCGCATAGTTCTGATAACCTTTTTAAATTAATTTTTGATGCTCCTCTTTCTACCCTACTTAAATAAACTACGGATATATCTAATTGTTCTGCTACATAAGCTTGACTATATTCTTTGGCTTTTCTTGCTTGTTTTAATCTCTGTCCTATTATTTCAAAGTCTATTTGCATATTACCACTTCCTCTCATACGTAAATATAACACTATAAGTTCTAGGTGTCAATACTTTTTTCGATTTATATGTTTATTTTTATTTATGAATTAACTAGTTGGTTTATTATAAACTAATATAATATTTTTTATCAAAATAGAGCCTTCTATTAGGCTCTATTTTACTTTATTGATTCATTTTTTATTGTTCTTGAATAGCTTTATTAGCAAACTCATTATTAACAATTTGTTCATAAGGTGCCGTTTGGCTTAATTCTCCTGCTAGTGTCATTACTTCTTGTAATCTATCAAAACTTTCTTGTTTTAATACAGGCGTATCGTTCCAAGCATCAATATCTTTATAAGTCTGAATAGCTGCTGATAATAATTCAATTTCTGTGTCTGGGAAGAAGTTTTGGATTACTTCTGCAATTTCCTCAGCACTATGTTCTTTTACCCATTGTTGACCTTGGTAAATGCTATTGGTAAATTTTTGTATGGTTTCTTGGTTATTTTCTATATAACTTTTCTTTGCAAAATATGCGGTGTATGGTATTTCTCCTGCTTCCTCACCAACTGATGCTACAATATATCCTTTTCCTTCTTGCTCTGTTAGTGATGCTGTTGGTTCGAATAATGTTACATAGTCTGCATTTCCACTTGCAAATGCTCCTGCCATCAAGTCAAATTTGATGCTATCATCTAATGTAACATCTTTTTGTGGGTCAATACCATTTTTTCTTAAAACATATTCTAATGTCATATAAGGTACTCCACCTTTTCTTCCAGGTATTACTGTTTTTCCTTTTAAGTCTTGCCAACTGAAATTGTCGGTTTCATTTCTTGCTATTAATAAAGAACCATCTTTTTGGGTCATTTGGGCAAATACTTGTGTATAGTCTTCTTTTCCTTCATTATAAACATAGATGGATGCTTCTGGTCCCGCAAATCCGATGTCACATTGATTTGCAAGTACTGCTGTCATAACAGCATCTGCTCCTTGCCCTGTAGAAAGTTCGATTTCCATTCCATTTTCTTTAAAATATTCATTGTTAATTGCTACATATTGCGGAGCATAAAATACGGAACGTGTTACTTCATTTACTTTTATGGTTTTTAATTCTTCTGTATTATTGTTTTGTTTTTGAGCAATAAATACTCCTATTGCTATTACTAACATGATAAGTATTATTACGATATACGTAATTGTTCTTTTGCTCATATCACACCTCCTCGTTTTTGTTTTGTATATTTTATGTTTATTTCTAGAATGTGTGATTTTATTTAAATTTTTTAGAATGTAAAATCCATTTTTCTAGTAGCAAAACTGCTGCATACATTAATCCTGCCACAATTCCTAAGATGATAACACTTGTCATTACTAAGTCTAGTTTAAATACTTGCCCTCCATACACAATGAGATAACCTAATCCTGCTTTGGATACTAAGAATTCTCCTGAAATAACACCAACTAGCGAAAGTCCAATATTTACTTTTAAAGAATTAATAAAAGTTGATAAATTAGCGGGTATTACAATTTTGGTTAATATTTGCCATTTACTAGCTTGAAATGTCCTTGCCATTTTGATCAATTCTTTATCTGTTCTCATAAAGCCATTTAAGTTCTCTAATATGGTAACTATTAAAGATATGGCTATTGCCATTACAATAATTGCAGGAGTTCCTGCACCTACCCAAATAATAATGACTGGTCCGCAATGCTACTTTTGGAAGGCTATTTAATACGACTAAATAGGGTTCTGCCACTTTTGATAAAAAATCTGACCACCATAAAATGATGGCAATAATGGTTCCTAAAATAGTTCCTAATAAAAATCCAATGACAGTTTCATAAACAGTAACACCGATATGTTTTAGTAAATCATTAGAAGTTAAATTCATAAATGTGTCTAAAATTCTACTAGGTTGGCTCATGATAAAACTATCTATTATATTTTCTCTTGCTAATATCTCCCACAATCCTAGAAATCCTACTAATATTAATACTTGTGTTAGGAATACTAAATAATTTCTTTTTTTAATTCCTTTTAAATATTTTTTTCTTTCTGAAGATATACTTTTATTCATCTACTTTCAACTCCTTCCATAATGTATTAAAATATTTACTAAATTTAGGATTTTCCCTTACATTTATCGGAGTTCTATTTTCCATTCCAAAATCAATTTTGTGAATATCTTTTATCGTTCCGGGTCTTTGACTTAATACTAATACTCTATCTGACATACTGATTGCTTCTGATATATCATGTGTTACAATTAATGCCGTAATTCCCTCTTTTCTTAATATTTGATAAATATCGTTTGTCACCATGATTCTTGTTTGATAATCTAATGCTGAAAAAGCTTCATCTAATAATAAAATTTTAGGTTTAATGGCAAGTGTTCTAATAAGTGCTGCTCTTTGCCTCATTCCTCCCGAAAGTTCAGATGGATATTTGTCTTTAAAATCATATAAATTATATTTTTTTAGTAAGTTTTCTACATAGATTTTATCTTCTTTTTCTTTTTTTCCTTTTATTTCTAACCCAAACATAGCATTACTTAAGATACTTCTCCATTCTAATAGACAGTCTGTCTGCAACATATATCCTATTTTGTCAGTGATTCCTTCTACCTTTTCTCCTTCTATGTAGATTTCTCCTGTCGTTTTTTCTTCTAACCCTGCAATAATGGAAAGTAATGTAGATTTTCCACATCCACTTGGTCCTATGATAGATACAAATTCTCCTTTCTGAATTTTAAAGTTAACATTTTCTAATGCCTGTAACTCTCCTTCTTTATTTTGATATTTCTTGCTGATATTTTTTACTTCTAATATTTTTTCCATTGTTCTAACATTCCTTTCTAATCTAATAGACAAGATTTAACTATTATTTAAATCTTGTTTTTATTTGTATTCTTATTATATTTTATGTTATGTTAGAAAAAAGTTGTCAAAAAAAAGCAGAACTACTGGTCTTTTTCCCCAATAATTCTGCCTTTTTATTTTTCTTTCTTACTTTTTATTTTTTAATTTTTAATTGCAAAATTTCTTCAATAAGTTGTGTACTAATTCCTTTTTCTTGCATTCTTTTACCAATTTCTCTTTTGACTTGTCTTTCTTTTTGTTTTAGTCTTTTTTGGTCTCCTGCTTCTATTCTTTGTGCCCAAGTTAGCATATTTTTCTCACCTACTTTCTTTTCTACTTCTATTTTTATTTCTTCTTGTTCTATATGTTCTAATGATGTAAAAAATAAATCTTGAACAATATCTGCTATTTCTAACAGCATTTCTTCTGTTATTTGTTTTAATATCGTTTTTATGGTGTTTGATAATTCTTTTGTATTGTTGGCTTTTTCTATTAACATACAATAAGCAAATATACTATCTTTTTTAAAAAGAAATTGTTCAGAATATTTGTTAATGTCTACTAAATTATAGGATAAATGAATATAATTACTTCCATAAGTTGTTTCTTTTATTTGTGTGTCCGCAAAATCAGTAGCTACTGTCCATTTTTTTCTTCCTGTATATAATACAATTGGTATCACAATTGGATATTGGGTTTCTTTTCCTGTTTTCTTTCCTTTTATCCATTCTTGCATAATGTCAATGCAGTAATTCAATATTCGATAAGCCATATTATAATCTATGGTAGATTGATGTTCTATTAAATAATAAATTGGCTTTTCTTTTACCTTATAGACAATGTCTGCTTCCTTTTTTCTATATTTATGATTAATGTAACTATTGGTATATTTTTCTAATTCGTTTTCTTCTAGTTCTTTTTTAGGTTTTAAAAATTGATTGATAAATTTAACAAATTCTTTCTTATTTTTGAGGATATTTTTTATTAACTTATCATGTTTCTGTTGTATTTCTTTTACCTTTTTGGTTTCTTTCGTTTCTATTTGGTATTCTTCTGTATCTTCTGCCACTCCCATGACTGCGTGTAATCGATATGTATGAATACTATAAATATAGTCTTTATAAGTGAATATTTTCAAATATTGTCCTCCTTATTATAATTCCTTTTAATGTGTTTGTCAATATGTATTTATGGGTAAACTTTTTTATTTTTCTATTCACCTACTTTCTTTTTTATTTTTCATTTTTGGTTTTTCATGGATTTTTTTTTGACTCAAAATTTGATTTGAAAAAAATATTTTTGATTGATATGTTTTATTTATAACATGAATTGGAAATTTTTTCAAGTATTTTTATGCTTTTTCTGATAAATTTCTTGAGTATATGTTACAATTCACAGTTAATGTGTTAATACTTAAGAAAAACTGATATATAGATATTTGAAAATCAAGACCCGGATTGTTACACCCAGGCTATGTTTTGATTAAAAATATCTATATATCAGTTTTTTCTAATATCCTATAAAACAACTGTGAATTGTAACCTATATCTTGAGCTAAGTTATTCTAAGTTTTTTCATCAAAATAGGTACTTACTTCTTGTAAATCTTTAAAATCTTGCTGTCTCAAAATTTCGTAAGTAATAATAGCAACAGAGTTAGACAAATTTAATGACCTTAAAGTTGGTAGCATAGGAATTCTTATTGTTTTTTTGTCTAAATATTTTTCTAACAGCCATTCTGGTAATCCTTTTGTTTCTTTTCCATATAATACAAATACTTCTTCCATTTTTGCATAATTTATATCTGTATATTTTGTCTTTCCTTTTGTGGTTGCAAAAAACATATTATTTTCTTCTGGTTTATATTTTTCTAAGAACTTTTCTAATGAATCATGTTCTTCTATTTCTAGCTTATCCCAATAATCTAATCCTGCTCTTTTGATAGCTTTTTCATTTATTTTAAATCCTAATGGATGTACTAAATGCAATTTTGCTCCTGTGATAGCACAAGTTCTTGCAATATTTCCTGTATTTTGTGGTATTTCTGGTTCGACTAATACAATATTTATCATTTTATTTCACTTTCCTTCTATTTTGCTAATTTTTGCCTTACATATTCATATAAAATAATTCCTGTTGCAACAGATGCATTTAAGCTTTCTGTTTTTCCTAGCATTGGTATTTTTATTTTTTTATCTGCTAAATCTTGAATTTCTTTTTTAACTCCATTTGCTTCATTGCCAATTACAATTACTTTTTTATGATAGTTAATATCATATATGCTATTATCTGTCTGCAAGGAAGAAACTACTATTTCGAATTTGTGTTTTTTGATTTCTTTTAAAGTTTTTACTAAATCCTCACATTCGATTATTTTTACTCTGAAAATGGCTCCCATGGTAGAGCGTACCACTTTAGGATTATAGCTATCTGCTGTTCCTTTGGATACTAATATTTGTGTTAATCCGATGCTATCTGCTGTTCTTAAAATGGTTCCTAAATTTCCTGGGTCTTGGATATCATCTAATGCTAAAATAATGTCTTGTTTATCATCTATTTGTATCTCTTTACTTTGTTTTTCTATAATGGCTAAAATTCCTTGTGGATTCATTACTTCTGTAATAGAATCAAAAACTTTATTGGTAACATAGATACACTCTTGTTTTGCGATTTCATACATTAAATCTTTAGGAATACTTTCTGTTTTTTCACAATCATCACATATAATAATTTGTTTTATTTTAGCATTTTCTTGTATCGCTTCTTGGATTAGTTTGATTCCTTCAATGATATACTCATTACTTAAGTCTCTTTCTTTTTTGTCTTTTAATTTTTTAATATGTTTTATTAATTCATTATCTTTACTGGAAATTGTTTGCATAGGACTCTCCTTCGTTTTTTATTATTATATACCATTTTTATAAAATTATTGAATTTCTTCTTTTAGAATTGGTAATGTTTTTAAAAATTCTGTTGTTTGATGTAAAATTTGTTTTTCATGCTTATCTCCTATTTCTAATGTAACTCTTGGTTTGACTCCTGGTGATACTTTTATTTTAGTTCCATATTGTTTCACTAATTCTACCACATCTACTTTAAATTGACTTTGTTCAAAAGTAAACACTACTGCTGTTTTGACACTTGCAATTTTGATAATCGATAATGCTTTTGCTAAATATTTTATTCTTGCTATATCTATTAAATTTTCTAATTCTTTTGGCATATTTCCGAATCTGTCAATAATCTCATCAATAACATTTTGAATATCTTCTTCATTTTTACATAAAGCGATATTTTGGTATACTTCAATTTTTTGGTTTGCATCTTGAATATATTCTTCCGGAATATAACTAGTAACATTTAAATCAATTTGAATATCTACTTCTGGTGTTACTTCTATTCCTTTCATTTCTTTTACTACTTCATCTAACAGATTGCAGTAAGTATCATATCCTACTTGTTCTAAATGTCCAGATTGAATTTCTCCGTAATAAACTTCCTGCGCCTCTAATTTCTAAATCTCTCATTGCTATTTTAAATCCGGAACCAAATTCTGTGAATTCTTTGATTGCTTTTAATCTTTTATCTGCTACTTCTGATAGAAGTTTATCCCTTTTATAGGTAATATAAGCATATCCTTGCCTTTCTGCTCTTCCTACTCTTCCTCGAATTTGATATAAGGCTGCTAATCCCATCCTATCTGCGTTTTCTACAATAATGGTATTGGCATTTGGTATGTCAATTCCAGATTCTATAATAGTTGTACAAACTAATACATTGCTTTCTCCTTGGATAAAGTCTTGCATGATTTCTTCTATTTGATTTCCTGTCATTTGTCCATGTGCATAACTTACTTTTGCTTCTGGAACTAATAAAGAAATATCATCTGCCTTTTTTTGTATTCCTTGCACATTGTTGAATAAATAAAAGACTTGACCTCCTCTTTCTAGTTCTTTGGTAATGGCCTCTTTTATTACTTCTGTATCATATTCTAATACATAAGTTTGTACTGGTTTTCTGTTATGAGGTGGTTCATAAATAACAGACATATCTCTTATTCCTACAATAGACATATGCATGGTTCTAGGAATTGGTGTTGCAGTCATAGTCAAAACATCTATATTGGTTTTATATTGTTTGATTTTTTCTTTATCTTTTACTCCAAATCGATGTTCTTCATCTATAATTAATAATCCTAAATCCTTAAATTCTACATCTTTGCTTAAAACTCTATGTGTTCCAATAACAATATCTACTTCTCCTAGTTTTAATTTTTGGATGACCTCTTTTTGATATTTGGCACTTTTAAATCGATTTAAGATTTCTACTTTAATTGGGAAATCTTTCATTCTTTCTTTGAATTCTTGATATTGTTGCTCTGCAAGTACTGTGGTAGGTGCTAAATAGGCTACTTGTTTCCCATCCATTACTGCCTTAAAAGCTGCTCTTAGTGCTACTTCTGTTTTGCCATATCCGACATCTCCACATAATAGTCTATCCATTGGTCTTTGGTTTTGCATGTCTTTTTTGACTTCTTCAATACATCTTAATTGGTCATCTGTTTCCTGATATGGGAATTTAGCTTCAAATTCTTGTTGCCATGGCGTATCTTCACTAAATTTGAATCCTTGTGCTTTTTCTCTTTTAGCATATAATTCGATTAGTTCTGTTGCTACTTCTCTTAAATTTTTCTTTACTTTTGCTTTTGTATTTTCCCAATCTTTACTTCCTAATCGATTGATTTTAGGTTGGATTTTATCTCCTCCCACATATTTTCGAATCGCATCCATTTGGTTCGTTGGGACATATAAAATATCATCATTTTTGTATTTTATTTTGATATAATCTTTGATAGTTCCATCTGCTTTGATGGTATTGACACCAATGTAAATTCCTATTCCATAAGTTCTATGAACGACATAATCTCCTATTTTTAAATCTGCAAATACCACCTTTTCGCCTTCTTTAAAGGCTCCATGGGTTACTTTTCTTCTCTTTTTTTCTCCTTCTATCAACTCTTCTGCTGTTATGACAATTTGATTTAAATCAAAGTTTTCAAATCCTGCTGACAATTTACCTATACTGATGGTAACAATGCTTTGTGTACTTTTTACAATAATGGTCTGGTTTAACTTTTCTTCTATTTTGCAGATAATTTCTTGTTCTTCTAATAAGCTTTTCAGTTTTTTTGCCTTTTCTTTTGTAGGTACTAATATATAAATGGATTTTTTGGATGTCATCCATTTTTTTAAGTCTTTCCATAATTCCTCTATTTCACTTTTATAATAGTTAATTTCTCGATAAGAAAAGGTATAACTTTCTACCCCACTTTTTGCTGGTTTATCTTGTTTTTCTACTTGCACTATTTGTCTGTTTTGCAGTATGTTTTCTATTTGCTCTTGTGTGATTAAGTTTTCAATTGCTTGTGGTATGATTTTTTCTTTTTCTGTCAATGTTTTGATTAAATTTTGATTATCGATTTGAATGTTTTGCATTCTTTGTTTAATTTTATTTTCTTCATCTATAAAGATAGCCGTATCCTTATTTAAATAGTCTATTAAGCTTGATGTTTCCTCATAAAAGCAGTCATAATATTTATCTATTTTGCTAATATAATTTCCTGCTTTGATTTGTTCGATATCTTCTTCTAAAATTTGTTCTTGTGCTTTACTTACTTCTAGTTTCTTTATTTTTTTACATACATCTTCGATGGAATTTTGTAATATATATTCATGTGCTGGGTAAATGGTTACTTTTTCAAGGTTCTGGATAGACCTTTGACTAGTAATGTTGAAATTTCTAATAGAATCTATTTCATCTCCCCAAAATTCTAATCTGATTCCTGTTGACTCTGTAACGGCAATATCTACAATATCTCCTCTTACACTAAATTGCCCTTTTCCTTCAATTAAATCATATCTACTATAACCTAATTTTATTAATTTTCTTTTGACATCTTCTAAATCATATATTCCCCCTACTTTGAATTCTAATTTGTTTCGATATAATACTTCTTTAGAAGGTAGTTTTTGCGAAATGGCTTCTATGGTGGTAACAATAATTAGATTTTTTTTGCTTGTTATGGTATTTAGAACTTCTATTCTTTCATATGGTAAGTCTTTACTTTCTGCAATATAATCATATGTGACAATTTCCTTTTTGGGAAATAATACTACTTTGTCAGTAAAATAGCTTATGTCTTCTTTTATTTTTTTTGCTTGTATTTCATTATAGGTAATGATACAGATTGGCTTTTTCCCAAATTCATGGATACTACTGATGATTTGCGCCATTCCAACGTCAGTTAAGCCCAATATTTCTATTGGGCTTTTTTTATTTTCGATTTGTTTTAGTAAATCTATAAATTTGGATGATTTCCCTAGTTCTCCTATGATTGTGTTCATCCGCTTCCTCCAATTCTTTAATGTAGTTATTATACTACGTTTTGGAAGAAAAATCAAATAATATTTTCGTATATTTTTTGCATTTCTATCTATAATTATATATAAAATATTAAAAAGGAGATGATTCTTATTTATCCAAATTACCCAGAATATCCTTATATTGGTTTTAAGGATGAAAACTTAAAAACACCTCTCACATTTCCAAAACAACACCAAGATGTACAACCAGGAATGGAATACCTAATGAATCCAGCACCTATTTTTGATAATCCAAATGTAATTTCAAGTGGGAAATTACAAGATAAGGTAGTGATTATTTCTGGTGGTGATAGTGGAATTGGAAGAGCTATAAGCATTCTCTTCGCAAAAGAAGGTGCAGATATTGTTATTAGTTATTTAAATGAACATGAGGATGCAAATAATACAAAAAAACTTGTAGAAGGTTATGGTAGAAGATGTCTTTTAATCCCTGGTGATTTAAGAGATGAGGCACTTTCTACTTATATTGCTCAGACTGCTATAGATACTTTTGGAAAAATTGATGTTTTAATTAATAATTGTGGTGTGCAATTTCCTCAAAATAGTATTTTAGATATTTCTAGTCAACAATTACGTGATACTTTTGAAACTAATATTTTTTCATTTTTCTATTTAACTAAAGCTGTATTACCTTTTTTAGAAGCTAATAGTAGTATTATTAATACCACTTCTATTACTGCCTTCGAAGGAAAAAAGAATTTAATTGATTACTCTAGTACGAAAGGTGCTATTACCGTTTTCACGAAATCTTTGGCACTTTCTTTAGCTGACCAAAAAATTCGTGTTAATGCTGTTGCTCCTGGTCCTATTTGGACTCCTCTTATTCCAGCTTCCTTTACAGAACAGGAAGTAGAAATTTTTGGAACTGATGTTCCTTTAAAACGTGCTGGGCAACCTTTTGAACTTGCTCCTGCTTATTTGTATCTTGCTTCTGATGATTCTAGATATGTTACTGGGCAAATTATTCATGTTAATGGGGGAAGTATTGTTTTCTGAAACAAATTTTTGACTTTTTATGTAAAGAATGGTATACTATTTATAAGTGATTATTCACTTATATCAAAATAATTTGCAACCCCCAGTAAGGGGAGAAGGAGGAACATTATGAAAGCAACAAATAATTCTTGTATTCATGAGGTCGAAACATCTGTAGGAACTTTTACCGTATATTTTCCATGTGCGGTATTTACAAAAGAACATATTTTTAACTGTATTCCTACAGCAATTGGGCAATTTGAGTTTTTGCCGGAGCCAGAAGACCCGACCGAGAAATCTAAAATAGCTGATATGAATCTATCTGCTTTACAGGAGGCATTGAATAAGGCTATTTGCTGTGGTGCCAGCACACCTCAAGGAAGGGTATCCGTTAATTGGCTCTCAAAAGAAGTATTTGTTGAATGACGGAAATAAACTCACGACAATGTCGTGAGTTTTTCCATTTTTTGTTATCTTTTTTGTGAATTGTGCTATTGTTTTTATGCAACAAAATAGTGTTTTTACATTTTTACTACTAATTTATTAAATTTCGTATAAATATAATTTTTCAATTTTGTCATAAATTCTTCTGGAGGTATTTCTTTTTTAGCTACCATATCTAATCCTTTTTCCCAACTTGCTGTCAGTTTTGGATTTAAAATATCTGGCATCGATTGATTTACAATATCATAAATAATTTCTCCTTTATGAGATGGTGTAATAATTTGTGTTTTACCATTGATTTCAATATATTTAATTTTCTCTAGTTTTTTAATGATTTCCGCTCTTGTTGCACTAGTTCCTATTCCAGCACCTTTTATTTGTTCTCTTAATTCCTCTTCTTCTATTAATTTTCCTGCATTTTCCATTGCTAGAATAATAGAGCCTGAATTATATCTGTTAGGTGGTGAAGTTTCTGCTTCTTTTATTTCAAAATTTTGAACTTCTATTTCTTGTCCTTTTTTCAATTTTTGTAATATTTCTAAATTAGAATTTTCTTGTTTTTCATTTTCACTATTTTTATCCACATTTTCTTCTTTTCCTGTGGATTTTTTTGTTTTATCTATTGGTTTTAGAATTTCTAAATATCCTAATTTTGTACAAACTTTTCCACTCGTAGAAAAAGTTTCTATTTTATTTTCTTCTTTTTCCACTTCTATGGTTACTTGCATCTTACTAAATTCTGCTGGTGGATAAAAAATAGCTAAAAATCTTTTTACAATCACTAGATAGATTTGTTTTTGCAAATCTGGTAATCCTTGATAATTTTCATGACCTTGTCCTGTTGGAATAATGGCATAATGGTCTGTAATTTTACTATCATTTACGTATTTTGTTTTGATAAGGTCGGTGCTATATTTTTCTGTTGCCATCTTTTGAATAAATCCTTGTATTTCCTCATCTTTGCAACCTTTTGCAATTCCATTTAAGTTTTTCTTTATTTCTTTTGCTACTGCTGTAGATAATACTCTTGCATCTGTTCTAGGATAGGTTACTAATTTTTTCTCATATAAGTTTTGGATAATTTCTAGTGTTTCATCTGGTTTTATTTTGAATCTTTTGGTACACTCATTTTGAATTTCTGCTAAGTTAAATAATAATGGTGCATTTTCTTTTTGTTTAGATTTTTTTAATTCTGTTATTTTTGCTTTTTTCCCAGCTAAACCATGAATAAATTCTTTGGCATCTTGTTCTTTTTTGAATCCTGTTTCATTATATAATTTAGGAGATTCCCATACTCCTGATTTTTCTGATACTTTCCAATCTGCTTTAAAACTTTGGTTTTCTTCTCCGAATTCTCCTACTATTTTATAATATTTGGTTTTTTTAAAATTTCTAATTTCTCTTTCTCGAGATACAATCATTCCTAATACACAAGTCATTACTCTTCCCACAGAAATAGAGGCTCTTTCTTCCTGGATTTCTTGGGCTAGTTTTTTCCCATAAATGATAGACAATAATCTGGAAAAATTAATACCAATTAAATAATCTTCTTTTGCTCTTAAATAAGCACTATCTGATAAACTATCATATTCTGATAAATCTTTTGCTTCTCTAATTCCTCTTAGGATTTCTTCCTCTGTTTGTGAATCAATCCATACTCTTTTCATTTTTGCTTTCGGATTTGGTTTTGCCATCATAAATACTAGTCTTTGAATATATTCTCCTTCACGTCCAGAATCTCCCGCATTATAGATTTCTTCAATATCTTCTCTATGCATTAATTGTTCTACAATATGAAATTGATTTTGTACCGCTGGAATGATTTCATATTTCCACTCTTCTGGAATAAAGGGAAGTGTATCTAGTCTCCAAAACTTTAATTTTTCATCATATTTTTCTGGATAACTCATGGTTACTAAATGTCCTACACACCAGGTAATAATCCAATTTTCGGATTCTAAATATCCATTTTTTCGATTTGTCGTTATTTTTAATGCTTTTGCAAATTCCATTGCTACTGATGGTTTTTCTGTTATTAATAATTTTTTGCCCATTTTATCATCCTTTTATTTTTCTTTTATTTTTTCTTCTATATAAGCATTTGCCACTTTTCTCATTTCTTCTATTCTTTGTTTAGTTTCTTCATTTTGATAATCAATTCTATCAATTATTCTATTTATATATTGCTTTTCTTTGATTCTAGCAAATGAAGATGGAAAATATATATCATAAATATACCCCATCCATGATACTAGACAATCTATATTAGTTTTGATATTTTTGTAATCCATTTTTATATGTTGCATAAAATCTTGATATACACTATCGGTTATTTTTTCTTTTTCTAAATTATCTGCTGGAAACCAAACAGCATCTTTAATTTTTTGTGTACATAAAATTTCATAGATATCTAATTTGTCTGCATCTCTAATAATTTGACAATGTAATAATGCTTTTCCTTCTATCTCTTTTGCTATTTCTTTTTTATTATGGTTTTGAATGGCTAGATAAATAATTTTGTCATAAGTAGTTTCTGTTAGAAATTCTCTTATTACTCCTTCTTGGAATAAAATTTCAAGTCCTAATTTTGCATGGTCTATGCTGTCTTTATCTGCAAATGTATGATATCTTTTTACTTGTTCAAATCTTCCAATATCATGTAATAACCCTATCAATTCTGCTAACTTACAATCTTCTTCTGCTAATTTTAAGCTCTGGGCTATTTGTTTAGCATTTTCAGCTACATGAAAAATATGTATTTTCTTTATTTTTATTCTTCCATTCGTATCATCATAATTTTGAATATATTGATTTAATACTTCTTTTGCTTTTTGAATATCTATCATTTATTTCACCTCTGTTCGGTATTGTATCACATATTTTTTTGGTTGCCAAGTTGCCAATGGGGACGTTCTTTTTTGGCAGATTTATCGTTTTTAAAATAAAAGTTAATATATTAATATTTGCAGGCAAAGACCCGGATTGTTATGCCCTAGCTATGTTTTTGTCTAAAATATTAATATATTAACTTTTTTAAATAAAGCGTGATTCAAAATCTGCCAAAAAAGAACGTCCCCATTGGCAGCTATTGATTTTTCCCACTTTTTGTTATATAATCTGGGAAAACAAAACAAGGAGGCTTAAAGCTATGGCTTATAATCATTTAGAAGTAGAAAAAAAATGGCAAGAATATTGGGATGACAATAAAACTTTTTTTACTGATGTATGGGATTTTTCTAAACCTAAATTTTATGCATTAGATATGTTTCCTTATCCATCTGGGCAAGGGCTTCATGTTGGACATCCAGAAGGATATACGGCTACTGATATTTTGTCTAGAATGAAGAGAATGCAAGGATATAATGTGTTACATCCGATGGGATGGGATGCTTTTGGATTGCCTGCTGAACAATATGCTATTAAAACAGGAAATCATCCTAATAAGTTTACACAGGCTAATATTCAGACTTTTAAAAAGCAATTAAAAATGTTAGGTCTTTCTTTTGATTGGGATAAAGAAATTTCTACCTGTGATCCAAATTATTATAAATGGACACAATGGATTTTTAAGCAATTATATCAAGATGGATTAGCAAAATTGGTTGAAATGCCTGTTAACTGGTGTGAAGAATTAGGTTGTGTATTATCTAATGATGAAGTTATTAATGGAAAAAGTGAAAGAGGTGGATTCCCTGTTGTTCGTAAGAATATGAAACAATGGGTTTTAGATATTCCAAAATATGCTGATGTATTATTAAATGGTCTAGATGATATTGATTGGCCAGAGTCTACAAAAGAAATTCAAAGAAATTGGATTGGAAAATCAGAGGGTGCAGAAGTTAAATTTAAAATTGTAAATACGGATAAATCATTTACTGTATTTACAACAAGACCTGATACTTTGTTTGGAGCAACCTACTGTGTGCTTTCTCCCGAACATGAACTAGTAGATGAAATTACTTCTAGTGAATGCAAAAAAGCAGTTGAAGAGTATAAAGCTAAAGCTGCTACTAAATCAGATTTAGAAAGAACAGAACTAAATAAAGAAAAAACAGGTGTCTTTATCGGTAGTTATGCTATTAATCCAGTTAATGGAAAAGAAATTCCTATTTGGATTTCTGATTATGTTTTAGCTACTTATGGTACTGGTGCTATTATGGCTGTTCCAGCACATGATGAAAGAGATTATGAATTTGCTACCAAGTTTCATTTAGCTATTGTTCCTGTATTAGAAGGTGGAGATGTTTCAAAAGAAGCTTTTGTCGGTGATGGTTTGCATATTAATTCAGACTTTTTAAATGGTTTGAATAAAGAAGAGGCTATCTCTAAAATGATTACTTGGTTAGAAGAAAATCATATTGGAACCAAAAAAGTAAATTATAAATTACGTGAATGGATTTTTGCAAGACAACGTTATTGGGGAGAACCTATTCCAATTGTATTTACAGAAGATAACGAGATACATGTTTTAGCAGATGAGGAGCTGCCTTTAGTTTTACCAGAACTAGAAGATTATGCACCATCTAAAACAGGAGCATCTCCTTTAGATAAAGCTACTAATTGGGTAAATACTACATTTGGAGGAAAGAAAGCTACAAGAGAAACTAGTACCATGCCAGGTTCTGCAGGTTCTAGTTGGTATTTCCTAAGATATATAGACCCTCATAACCAAGACGAGATTGCAAACAAAAAGCTATTAGAATATTGGATGCCAGTTGATTTATATGTTGGTGGTCCAGAACATGCGGTAGGTCACTTATTGTATTCTAGATTCTGGAATCACTATTTACATGATAAAGGAATTGTTCCTGTGGAAGAGCCATTTGCAAAACTTCGTCATCAAGGTATGATTTTAGGTACAAATGGAGAAAAAATGAGTAAATCAAAAGGAAATGTTATTAATCCTGATGATATGGTAAGAGAATACGGTGCCGATAGCTTAAGAGTTTATGAAATGTTTATGGGACCAATTGATGCTGCTAAGCCATGGGATCCAAACGGAATTGATGGTTCTAGAAAGTTTTTAGACAGAGTTTGGAGGTTATATACAGAATCTGGTAAATTGCAAGATTTAGAAAATAAAAATCTAGAAAAAGTTTATCATTATACTGTGAAAAAAGTAACAAATGATTATGAAACAATGGGATTTAATACTGCTATTTCTCAAATGATGATATTTATTAATACTGTTTATAAAGAAGATATTTTTCCAAAAGAATATGCAGAAGGATTTTTGAAATTACTAAACCCTGTTGCACCTCATATCACAGAAGAATTATGGAATGTTGCTTTAGGGCATCCAAATACTATTAGTTATGAGCCATGGCCTACTTTTGACGAGAGTAAAACGATTGCTGATGAAATAACTTTACCAATTCAATTTAATGGTAAGTTAAAAACTACTATTCCAATTGCTATGGATGAATCTGAAGAAAATGTTAAGAAAAAAGTACACCAAGCTATTGATTCTAAATTAGATGGAAAAACGATTATAAAAGAAATTTATATTAAAAATAGAATTTATAATATTGTTGTGAAATAATGATGGATAAAAAGCCTATAGAATTTAATTTGAGTACTATAGGCTTTTTATAGTCCTTGTACTTTGGATTCTAATGAATATATTTTGTCATCATGTAATTGATATAATTTTTTTAATTTTTCTATACTTTTTTTATTTCTTTCGATGTCTTCTCTATTACTTGAAAATGCATCAAATAATGCTTTTAATTTATCTCCATGTTCTACTTCTATTACTGCTACAGATTGACTAATTTTTCTAACGTCATGTTTTATTTCTACGATTTCTTTTTGCATTTTTGCCATGTTCTTTTTCATTTCAGATATTTGAGATACTTCTCTTTTCAATCCTGATATATCATCTTTCATTTTTGATATATTGCTTTTCATTGTTGATATATCACTTTTCATTGTTGATATATCACTTTTCATTTCAGGTATTTGAGATACTTCTCTTTTCAATCCTGATATATCATCTTTCATTTTTAATATATCGCTTTTCATTGTTGATATATCACTTTTCATTTCAGGTATCTGTGCTACTTCTTTTTCAATCTTTGAGAGTCTTGTATCCATTTTGTTTTCGAAATTTTTTATTAACATTGACATAGACTGAATAATTTCGTCTTTCTCTGAAACGTTCATACTTATCTCCTCCTTTCTTTTTTATTTTTCAATCGATTGTGTTCCTATTATACATGACTATAACTTCTATGTCAATAAAAACTTATCGACATTTTTCGACATGTTTTTTTCTGTTTTATTTTTCATTTTAATTTTTTTGTTACAAAAATGTAACTAACTTTTAATGTCTTTGCAATACTCCATTTTTTAGAATATTGCTATTTTTACTTTTTTAGATATTCTTTTATAACATACGCTATTCCCATATTTCTTTTTACTGCTTCTACTCTTATTTCAGTTTCATCACACATCATATCTGCATGTATTGAAACATTTTCTTTTTCTAATAATTTTTTTAATTGTTGTGTAGTTTTCGTAGTTTCTAAGTTTAAAATACAATTTACATTCTTCTATAAAATTAATTACTTTATCATTATGCCTTATTATGGTAAATTTGTAAATAAAAACAAGTTATTATTAGTAAAACAATGCTAAATACATTAATTTTTATATTAAACAGCTTAATTCATATTTTAAAGTTATGGTTATTGATAAATGTGATGATGTCATTTAGAAACAAGCTTACAAATCCATGCCAAAAACTACTTTCGCATAATTAAATCAATAATAAAATTATTGTTTTTTTATTATAAAATTTTTATAGCCTTGGTTTTTTATTTTATATATGTTATAAAATTATTGAATTAATTGTGACAAAATTTGAATCGGACTGTATTAATTTATGTAAAAGAAATGGAGGTGTAGATTCAAAATGAATGAATCAATTAATGAACAATCAGATATAACGTTATATAAAATGTTTTTAAAAGGAAACGATAATGCATTTAACGAACTAATTAAAAGATACAGAAAGCCACTAACAAGATTTATTATACGATATGTCAAAAATTTAGATATAGCAGAAGATATTGCTCAAGATAGTTTCGTTTACATGATTATGAACAAAGTCGATTATGATTTCAAATATTCGTTTAGAACATATCTGTATACAATAGCAAAATCTAGAGCTTTAAATTATGTGAAAAAAATGAAAAAAATTGTTTCTATAGAAGATGTTTCAATATATATTGATGAAGAGCAAAATATTGAAGAAAATTATATGAAGAAGGAAGAAATCTTACAACTGAATAATGCAATTTTAAGACTAAAAAAAGAATATCAGATTATAATTTATTTATATGATTTTCAAGGTTTTAAATATAGAGAAATAAGCGAAATATTAAATCAAGGTATGTCAAAAACCAAAATGATGATACATAGAGCAAAAAAAGCATTAGAGAAAATTTTAAAGGAGGATAATAAAATATGTTAAGTGATGAAGAATTTATTGGTTGTGTTTGGAATAAATATAACAATTTATGTAATTCGAATAAGACAGATAATTTTTATAAAAAAGATTTCTATAAAAGATATGATGCATTTAGAATATTGAGTCAAGTTGCAAGTTTTATTATTGCTATGATAACAACTGTAAGTGTTGTATATGCTGGCTCAATAGTATATGAATATTTGCAAAAGAGAAGTAAACCACATTATGAAAGTAATATGAATTCTTATTTTGAAATTAGTGATAACGAAATATATTACAAGGCTATAGATAATTATGAGGATTATATAACTTATAAAAGCAAATGGAATAATATTATAGAAACAACAGAGGAAGATTTTGAAGAAAATTTTGTAATAATAATTGTGGCATCATGGAGAATGCCAGATATTACAATTAAAGATATATATAATGATGATGAATTTTTATATATAATTGTAGATAATAGTTTAACTACCGAAGCAAAGGAAAGAGAAGAATATATGGTTTCATCTATTCTGCCTAAAAAATTAAAAAGAGATAAAATTAAAGTAATGATTAATAAAAAGACAATTTCAACAAATAAATATAAAAGATTAGAAGAATTGCCAAATAAATACACTAGTGCAGAAGCTGAGAAGGATGGATGCATTGTAGTTAAAGATAATGTGATAAATATTACAGGAAGTACATTAATAAATAATTTTATGGAAAATCCCCAAAACGAAAAGTACATAAGAATAGCAATTTACCAAGATAACGAGGAATTCTTAACAATATATGATGTACAGTATATTGATAATGAGTATATTTTGTATATCGATTATACAAGAAGTAAAAGTAATGTTTCCAAAGATATAACTTATATAGGTAAATTTCAAAACATTGATAAAAAAGAAATAGTGAATGGGCTAAATATGATATATTTAGAAAATGTTTTTAATAGAACAATACCTATTATTATTTATAAATAATATAAAAATGGGTTGAAATCATAACTACCCGTTTTACACTATCATTACCATTATATTTTTTAACTCATTTTAACTTTTGATTTTCACATCTAAATTTATGCTATTATAATAAATAAAATGGTGTAAACTGTTTTTGAAAAAGGCTCAAATTTTGTAGTAAAATTATTCTGCAATATTTGGTATAAAGATTCAGAAAACACTTAGAATTTGTGATTAGTGAAAGGAGCAAAAAAATATGAAAAAACGAATTTCAAGAAGATTGATGGCATTTTTGTTACTCTCTGCCATGCTGATTACAGCTGTGCCAGTTGTATCGCATGCAAGTTCTACACAGATTACAGGACGGTCAACCGTTGCACAAACTGTTTATTCTGGTCCTTCATCTTCCTATTACACTTCTATTGGTAGTATTAGTGCCAATGAAACGGTGTATGTTCTTGGAAAAGAGAAGGGGTTAGATTGGTATCATATTCAGTACTGGGCTGGAAGTAATCAAAAAAGTGGATATGTACCTACAAATACAATTACTTCTATCAGTGGTGGAACACCTGGCGAGGAAGAATTTTATGGTGGATATGCTCATTCAAATGCCTATCAAACGGTTTGGAGCTGTGATGACCCTTCATTAGCTGTTAATATCGGAAGCATTTCTGCAAACGAACCAGTAACTAGATTGTATGCGTATGGTAATGTAATGTATATTGAATACAGTACAGCTAGCGGAGCTAAAAGAGGCTATGTTTATTCTCCTAATTTTAGCTATCCAGTTAGTCCTACTTGCGTGGCAAGAGTTACTGTGAACACAACGTTAATGTATGGTTGTAAAAGTGGTTACACATGGGAAGTAGCAGGAAGCGTTGGAGCAGGTGAATATGTATCTGTATTAGCTGGTTCTGCCGGTAGAAATATTGTTTATGTTGAATATAACAGTAGTTCTGGCAGAAAAAGAGGTTATATGTCTGCAAGTAATCTTTCCATGCATGGTGGAGTTACAGTTGTCAAGCTAGATGATATGTATGGATATATTGAAGGAACTGAAATTGGAGCATTTCCAATTACAATTACAGGTACAGTTCCAGTATATGCATCACCGTCTACAGCAAGTGCAACTATTGGTTCTGTATCCAATGAAGAAGTTGGCTTTGATGGTGAAATTACGATTAACGGACAGCATTGGACCTACATCATCTATAGTACAGCCTCTGGAAAATGGAAAGCAGGTTTTATTTGATTAAAACGATGGTAGAAGCCATTTAAAGTGTAAAGTAAATTGAACTTAAAAGTGTTTTCTGAATCACAACCACGTGTAAAACGCGTGGTTTGAACAAGCCCTAAAAGGGCATATAACATTGCCAGCGCCTAAAGACGCT